>JAXJRE010000182.1:0-6655 GCA_036310785.1 Acutalibacteraceae bacterium | reverse complement strand
CTTCATTACGAAGGGCTTGAACAGCTCAAGAGCCATCTCCTTGGGAAGACCGCACTGATAAAGCTTGAGCTCGGGACCGACGACGATAACCGAACGGCCGGAATAGTCAACACGCTTACCGAGAAGGTTCTGACGGAAGCGTCCCTGCTTACCTTTAAGCATATCGGAAAGAGACTTGAGCGCTCTGTTGTTCGGACCTGTAACGGGACGTCCGCGTCTGCCGTTGTCGATCAGGGCGTCAACAGCCTCCTGAAGCATTCTCTTTTCGTTGCGAACGATAATATCGGGTGCGCCAAGCTCAAGGAGCTTTTTAAGGCGGTTGTTACGGTTGATAACACGGCGGTAAAGATCGTTGAGGTCAGATGTTGCAAATCTGCCACCGTCGAGCTGAACCATGGGACGGATATCCGGCGGAATTACCGGAATAACATCGAGGATCATCCACTCAGGCTTGTTGCCGGAGGATCTGAAAGCCTCGATAACCTCAAGGCGCTTGAGAGCCTTTGCTCTCTTCTGAGCCGAAGTGCCGTTAAGCTCCTCACGAAGCTCAACCGAAAGAGCGTCAAGATCAACCTCCTGAAGGAGAGTCTTGATAGCCTCGGCACCCATACCTGCCTTGAAATCGTCCTCGTACCTTTCACGGTACTCCATATATGCTTTTTCGTCAAGGATCTGCTTCTTCTCAAGCGGCGTATCGCCGGGATCGGTGACGATGTATGATGCGAAATAGAGAACCTTTTCGAGGTTTCTCGGTGTAATGTCAAGAACAAGACCTATTCTTGACGGGATTCCCTTGAAATACCAGATGTGAGACACGGGAGCTGCAAGCTCAATATGTCCCATACGCTCACGGCGAACCTTGGCCTTGGTAACTTCAACGCCGCAGCGGTCGCAGATGATGCCCTTGTGGCGGACTCTCTTATACTTTCCGCAGTGGCACTCCCAGTCCTTGGTAGGTCCGAAAATCCTCTCGCAGAAAAGTCCGTCTTTTTCCGGCTTCAGGGTACGGTAATTTATGGTTTCGGGCTTGGTTACCTCACCGTAAGACCATTCTCTAATCTGTTCGGGTGAAGCAAGACCGATCTTAATTGATTCAAAGGTATTGTTTTCCAATCTGAATGCCCCTTTTCCTTAAATCTGTTATATACAACTTGCAGTCTGTTATCAATCAAAGCTCTCTTCATCATCGGAGAACATATCGTCCATATCCTCAAAGATATCGTCGAAGGAGTCTTCCTCCTCCTCGTCCTCGATGAAGTTGCCTTCCTCGTCCTCAAGGGCATAACCCTCGGCACCCTCCATGTCATTGACCTGAGTGAATGCCTTGTCGTCGGAGGCTGTGAAGCCCAGCTCATCGTCAAAGTTCTGCTTGAGGTCGATTTCGTTCTCGTCCTTGTCGTAAACACGAACATCAAGACCGAGCGACTGAAGCTCTTTGACAAGAACCTTGAAGGACTCCGGAATACCCGACTGGGGAACATTGTTGCCCTTGACGATTGCCTCGTAGGTCTTGACACGTCCGACAACGTCATCGGACTTGACTGTAAGAATTTCCTGAAGTGTATAAGCTGCGCCGTAAGCTTCGAGCGCCCAAACTTCCATCTCACCGAAACGCTGACCGCCGAACTGAGCTTTACCGCCGAGCGGCTGCTGAGTAACAAGTGAATACGGTCCGGTTGAACGGGCATGGATCTTATCGTCAACAAGGTGAAGCAGCTTGAGGTAGTACATGATACCGACCGTTACGGGATTATCAAACTTGCGTCCGGTGCGTCCGTCGGTAAGGATTGACTTACCGTCCTCACGAATACCGAGCTCCTTGAACATTTCCTTGATATCAGCTTCGTGTGCGCCGTCGAATACGGGAGTCATAACTCTCCAGCCGAGATGCTTGGCGGCAAAGCCGAGGTTGACCTCAAGAACCTGACCGATATTCATTCGGGACGGAACACCCAACGGGTTAAGAACGATATCAAGCGGAGTGCCGTCCTCAAGGAAGGGCATATCTTCCTGAGGAAGAATACGGGAAACAACACCCTTGTTTCCGTGACGGCCTGCCATCTTGTCGCCGACAGAAAGCTTACGCTTCTGAGCAATGTAGCAACGGACTACCTTGTTTACGCCGGGGCTGAGCTCGTCGCTGTTCTCTCTTGTGAACACCTCAACATTTACGATGATACCGTACTCACCGTGCGGCACACGCAGGGAGGTGTCTCTGACTTCCTTAGCCTTTTCACCGAAGATAGCACGAAGAAGTCTTTCTTCGGGGGTAAGCTCGGTCTCTCCCTTGGGAGTAACCGTACCGACGAGGATATCGCCTGAGCGAACCTCCGCACCTACGCGGATAATTCCTCTGTCGTCAAGATCCTTGAGAGCGTCATCGCCGACATTCGGGATATCTCTTGTGATCTCCTCAGGTCCGAGCTTGGTGTCTCTTGCTTCAATTTCAAATTCCTCTATATGGATTGATGTATAAACATCGTCTCTTACAAGCTTTTCGTTAATAAGAACGGCGTCCTCGTAGTTGTAGCCCTCCCATGTCATAAAGCCGATGAGAGCGTTCTTGCCGAGGGAGATTTCGCCGTGATCGGTTGCAGGGCCGTCAGCGATAACGTCGCCTGCTTTGACCTCCTGACCGAGCTCAACAATCGGTTTCTGGTTGATACAGGTGCCCTGGTTGGATCTCATAAACTTTGTGAGATTGTATCTGTCGATACCCTGAGCGGTCTGTACCTCAACATAGTCTGCATTGACGTGAACAACAACACCGTCATTCTTACAGAGAACAACTGTACCCGAGTCAACCGCAGCCTTGTACTCCATACCGGTTCCGACGATCGGAGCCTCGGTGCGGAGAAGAGGAACTGCCTGACGCTGCATATTTGAGCCCATCAGGGCACGGTTTGCGTCGTCGTTCTCAAGGAACGGGATCATTGCCGTAGCAACGGAAACAAGCATCTTGGGCGAAACGTCCATAAAGCTGACTCTGGAATTGTCGATCTCATGGAACTCGTCACGGTAACGTGCCATAACCTTACGTCTTACGAAACGGCCTTCCTCATCAAGAGGTTCGTTGGCCTGAGCAACGATAAACTCGTCCTCCTGGTCTGCCGTCATATAGACAACCTCGTCAAGCACCTTGCCGTCAACAACTCGTCTGTAAGGAGCTTCGATGAAGCCGTATTTGTTGATCTTTGCAAAGGTTGCGAGGTAGGAGATAAGTCCGATATTCGGACCTTCGGGAGTCTCGATGGGACACATACGGCCGTAGTGGCTGTAATGAACGTCACGGACTTCAAATCCTGCACGGTCACGGGAAAGACCGCCGGGGCCGAGAGCCGAAAGACGGCGTTTGTGAGTAAGCTCGGCAAGGGGGTTTGTCTGATCCATGAACTGTGAAAGCCGTGAAGAACCGAAGAACTCCTTGATAGCCATAAGCACGGGACGGATGTTGATAAGAGTCTGAGGAGTGATCTTATCATCGTCCTCCTGAGCCTGGAGAGTCATTCTCTCGCGGACAACTCTTTCCATTCTCGCAAGACCGATTCTGAACTGGTTCTGGAGAAGCTCGCCGACGGAGCGGATACGACGGTTGCCGAGGTGGTCGATATCGTCGGTCTTACCGATGCCGAAAGCGATCGAGTTGACATAGTTTATTGATGAGAAAATATCGTCGATTGTGATATGCTTGGGAATAAGGTCGTCGCAGTGATCCTTGAGAAGTCCGAGGAGAGCCTCGTCGTCCTCAACATCAGCCTCAAGAATCTCTTTGAGAGCGGCAAAGGAAACCTTTTCGTTAATGCCGATCTCATCGAGCTGTTCCTCGGTGAACTGCGGGAAATACGGCTTGATATCAACCATGCCGTTGGAGATGACCTTGATCTCCTTATCGTCGTCAACCTTGACGAATACGACCGACACGCCGGACTGCTCGATTTCAACAGCCTTTTCCTTGGAAACGATCTCACCCTCGTCGGCAATTACTTCGCCGGTGAGAGGAGCAACAACGGGCTGAGAAAGAGTTGCTCCGACAATACGGTCAAACAGAGACAGCTTCTTATTATATTTGTATCTGCCGACTTTGGAAATATCGTAACGGTACGGATCAAAGAACAGATTGTCAAGATGATTCTGTGCTGTTTCAAGAGTTGCAGGCTCGCCGGGACGGAGCTTTTTAAATACCTCCATAAGGGCTTCCTCGGTATTCTGTGTCTCATCCTTCTCAAGCGTTGCCTCAATTCTCGGATCATATCCGAAAAATTCACGGATATCGGTGTTTGAGCTGAGTCCGAGGGCTCTGATAAAGGTTGTGATGTAAATCTTCCTGTTCTTGTCTATACGGACATAGAAAAGATCATTTACATCGGTCTCGTACTCAAGCCATGCGCCTCGGTTGGGGATAACCGTGTTCGAGTAAAGCTCGATACCTGTCTTATCATGGGTCATATCGTAGTAAACGCCCGGTGAACGGACAAGCTGTGAAACAATCGCACGCTCGGCACCGTTGATGATGAAGGTACCGCTGTCCGTCATAATCGGGAAATCACCCATGTAGACTTCGCTTTCTTTTACGACGCCGGTTTCTTTGTTGAGAAGACGTGCCTTGACGCGCATCGGTGCGGAATAACTCGCATCGCGCTCCTTGCACTCTCTGATGGTGTACTTCGGCTTGTCGTCCATTCTGTAATCGACAAACTTGAGCACCCAGTTACCGGTATAATCGGTAATATCCGCAATGTCACGGAATACCTCTTTAAGTCCGGTTTCCAGAAACCACTTGTATGAGTCCTTCTGCACCTCAATGAGGTTTGGCATTTCCATAACCTCTTTGATTTTGCCGAAGCTCATTCTGGTTCTGCTGCCCCTTGCAACGGGAGAAACATTCGTCATTGACTAACCACTCCGTTCTTTTTATTTTCGTCCGTGTGTTGGATAAGCACTTGTTAATTTTGACAGTTTTTGCTCCGAAAAAGAGCATAATTTGTCCATAGAAAAAATACCTAAGGACACACAAGTCCATTATAATCGTTATAGCATTATAATGCATTGGCTTCAAAAAGTCAAGCGAAAAATAATGAAATTTTTAAAAAATTTCTAAAATATGACAATTTCAATAAAATATCTAAAAATTGTCGATAATATATTGAAAAAATAGACAGATGTATGCTATAATATTAAGTATAAAACCGTAAAGGAGTGTGAATATGCCCAATACTGCTGTGCAGGAGACGGAAAATCAGGAGATAGACCGGATTAACGAACGTTTGGCGGCCGACAGAAATCTTAACAAAAACAGACGCTACGTCGGCACAAAAGAAACGCTTGCCTATATCATCTATGATATTTCCGCCAGCTTTAACATTTCAAAGTATAATGACATCTTCATCACAGACATCGTTCAGATCGGACTGCGTTTCCAGACGATCCTGACCTTTATTAACGGTATATGGGATATCGTCAACGACATTTTTGTTGCAGCCTTCATTGATCGAACAAGAACAAGATTCGGAAAATTCAAGCCATACCTTGTTTTGTATGCAGGCCCCGGATTGATGTTCAGCTTCTTTTACTGGATGATGCCTGTTTTCTTCGCCGGAATGGGGCCGTATAACACCACCAAGCTGGCATCCTATATGGTCTTCCAGATACTGAACGAGCTTGCCGGCACAATCAACGGCATTGCCAAAACCGGTATGCTTTCAACAATCACACCGAATGTTGTTGACCGAACGCGCCTGATAACTCAGGCAAACCTGTTTTCCGGCTTCGTTGAAAAAGGTCCGGAAATCCTGATGGGACTTCTGATCGACGTTTTCAATAACACAGGCAAGGGCAAACAGCTTTCAAGGCTATTCGTCACCGCCGGTCTAATAACCTCGCTTGCTTCGGGACTTATGGCTCTTTACTTCTCGCTTGTTGCTAAGGAACGTGTTATTCAAAAGACAGAAAAGCCGAAGATTTTTGACGGAATCAGATCAATCGCCACCAACAAGCCTTTGCTTGTTCTGACACTGACAGAGTTTTTAAGCGCACTAAGCATCAGTTCGGGAACGAATTATTACTACATAAATGTTCTCGGTCTTGCTTCAATGACGACGATAGTCGGTATTCCGGGCACATTTGTCTCCCCTGTCAGTTATTCATATGTTACAAAAGCAAGAGAGCATTTCTCCACAAAAGCTCTGTGGATAGCAAGCTCAATGATTCCCGACGTGCTTATGCTCGGAGTATTTGCAGTCGGAGCCGTCAACAACAACTATAAGAAACGTGCCGCAATGATACCTGCGTTTATGATCCGTGAAACGATATTTATGACCGTATACGGAATCAGAAAGGTTATCCCCGAAGAGATGCGTAACGAATGTATCGACTACGGCGAATGGAAAACCGGTTTCAGAACAGAGGGTATGACTGCGGTTGCAAAAGGTCTTGCAACAAAGCTTGTTTCAACTCTCGGAGGTACGCTCAAGGCATTCATTCTCAGCCGTATCGGTTATCAGGAAGGTGCAGGCTACGGCAATCAGTCCGCACGAACAGAGTTTATGCTGTTTGCAATGTGTACAATTATTCCCGTATGCACAGGTATCTTAGGACTTATTCCCAAGTTCTTCTATCCTATTGATTCAGAAACACGAGACAGAATGTACAGAGAGCT
>JAXJRE010000181.1:0-5565 GCA_036310785.1 Acutalibacteraceae bacterium | reverse complement strand
GTATTCGGCGCACATCTTGCCCGTCAGCATATAGGCAAAGAGATCGGGCATAAAGAGCATTTTATCCGCCCTCTCAAGCATCCACGGTCTGTATTTTTTGAGCGAAATGAGCTGAAAAAGGGTGTTCAGCTCCATAAACTGTATTCCCGTAATGCCGTAAAGCTTTTCTTTCGGCATTGTTTTGAACGACTCCTCAACAAGACCTGCCGTTCTTGTGTCACGGTAGTGAACGGGGTTTTCCATAAGCTTGCCCTCGGAGTCGATAAGTCCGAAGTCAACGCCCCATGTGTCGATGCCGATTGAATCAAAGCCGCCGGCGATCTTCGCCTTGACAATGCCCTGCTTGATCTCATAGAAAAGGCGCAGAACATCCCAGTAAACCGTGCCGCCCACGCTTACGGGATCGTTGGAAAAACGGTGTACCTCCTCAAGCGTGATTTTATCGCCGTCGAAACAGCCGATAATCGCTCTGCCGCTTGATGCGCCGAAGTCAAAGGCTAAAACTCTCTTAGTCATTTATTACAACACCCTTTTGGAGAATTATATTTGCATATATGGCGGTCTCGCCCGTTGCAACGATTGCAAAGGCATTCTTCGCCTTATCGTAGAAATCAAAACGCTCGATAAGACCAATATTTTTGTCACCCTCGTTTTTCTCAACGATCTCTTTGTATGTAGCCCAGATCTCGGGGCGGTTGTCGGGATCACCGTTATCCATAAGGGATACGGGAGCGTCAACATAGGTATCAAGAGGCATAAGCTGGAGAATTGCGTCAAGTATCTCAGGCACGCCGTGACCGTCAAGACGGACAAGACGCTTTGCGTTCGTTGCGGCAGGGAAGTTGCCGTCGCCGATTACGATATAATCGCCGTGTCCCATTTCCATAAGTATTTTCAAAAGCTCGGGTGAAAGAACAGACGGTATGTTTTTAAGCACATTAAGCACTCCTTTTTTTCTATATTTAGTTTATTATAACTGATATTAAAATAAAAATAAAGGGAATTGGCGGAAAAAGTTCCATAAATTTGTTAAACTTTTTTTGTTGAGAATATGGGAGAGAAGCAAAGCCGTACATGGGCAAGTTGCACAAAAAACAAGCCGAAGTTTGTACGTTGACGAAAATTCCGTTTTGAGTTATAATAACACATAATAATGGCAGTATTTCTGCCGAATGAAATTTACATTTCGGAGGTATATTTATGAAAAAGATGTCAACAAAAATTATCTCCGTTATCCTTTGTCTTTGCATGGTATTCGGCTGTTCCGCCATGGCTACCTCCGCAGAGGAAACAACGGATACGGTGACGAGAGTAAGCGTTGCTTTCAACGGCGACTCTCAGACCTCAAGGGGCTTCTGCTGGTACACCGAGACCTATGCAAGAAGCGATGTTCAGATCGTTAAGACCGCTGAATTCAACGGCAGCTTTGCCAATGCCGAAACCTACTCGGAGGGCAATGTTTACGAGTTCCGTGATCTCTACTGCCACAAGGTAACGGTTTCTGACCTTGAGCCGGGCACAGCCTATACATACCGCGTCGGCGACAAGTCGCTCGATCTTTGGAGCGAGAACGGCACATTCAGAACCGATGACGGCGACAGCAAATTCTCGTTTATCTCCATTGCAGACGTTCAGGCAAGCAGCGACGAAAACTTTGCTCATGCCGCCGAGACGCTGAAGGGCGCAATGAGCACTCTGCCCGAATCTGAGTTTATTGTAAATCTCGGTGACTTCGTAAACGACGACACCAACGACGAGTGGAACTGGTACTTCAATAACTTTGCTTTTGCAAATATGAACACCACCCTCGCTCCCGTTGCAGGCAACCACGACGGAAACATCACAAACAAGCTGAACATCAACGTTTTCAACTCGATGTTCAACCTCAGCAATCCGAACACCGAGTCAAACACAAACTGGGTGAACGGCGTTTACTATTCCTTTGACTACGGCAACGCTCATTTCGCCGTTCTCAACACCAACGATATGTATCCGATGACTCAGTCGCAGAGAAACTGGCTTGTAAACGATATGAGCAAGTCCGACGCAGACTGGAAATTCGTTCTTATGCACAGAGCGGCTTACTCCGAGGGCAAGAACATCAACAAGCCCGATACGATCATCATGAGAGACGTTCTTCTTCCTCTCTTTGACGAGCTTGACATTGATATGGTTTATGCAGGTCACGACCATGTTTATTACAGATCGCTCCAGGTTAAGGGAGATCAGCCCGTTGCAGATGTAACATATGTTACCGAGAACTTCAACGGCGAGCAGACCACCTTTGCTCTCAATCCCGAGGGAACGGTACACATCGTACCCGCTACGGCAGGAACAAAGAGATACACCGTACACGACGCTATTGATCCTATTCCCGACTGCTGCGCTTTCCGCCTTTCCACAAGAGATATGGGCGGCTGCTTTATGACGACCGAGATCGACGGCGGCAAGCTTGTTATCAAGTCCTATCTTGTTGACGACGAGACTCAGGAGATCACTCTCATTGATCAGTACGCTATCAAGAAAGATGTCGGACAGAATACACCGGCAGAGGACTACGAGGATCTTCCGACCGACAACGTTTCCAATATCGGAAACTATGTAAAGAATTTGGTAACCGCCATAGTTAATATGCTTGCCAAATATCTCTTCGTTCTTGTTCCTCAGCTTATCAAGAACGCTATAAAATAAGGGTTTAAAAATAAATCTGCAAGCCGTCCGAAAGGATAGCTTGCAGTTTTTTATTTATCTGATTTTTATAACATCAATACTTTGCAAGGTAGTTGTCAATTTCCCATTGTGAGATGCTGGTGCGGTAGCTGTCCCACTCACGGCGTTTTGCCTCGATGAACTTGGTGTAAACGTGCTCGCCGAGAGCCTCCTTGACAAAATCGCTTGCCTCGAACTCATCGATAGCTTCCTCAAGCGTGCCGGGAAGCGACTCAATGTTCGCCGCCTTGCGCTCATCCTCACTCATATCGAAGATGTTCTTGACGGTCGATTCGGGCGGCATATAGCCCTTTTCAATTCCGTCAAGACCTGCAAGCAGGCAGAGTGCCATTTCAAGATACGGGTTGCAGGAGGGATCTGCACTTCTCAGCTCAACTCTTGTTCCCTTGCCTCTTGCGGCAGGAACACGGACGAGAGCCGAACGGTTGGACGCCGACCATGCAATGTAAACGGGAGCTTCATAGCCCGGAACAAGTCTCTTGTAAGAATTGACAAGCGGATTGTTGACCGCCGTTGTTGCCTTGATGTGCTTCATAATACCTGCAACGAAGTGCAAGGCTGTCTCGGAAAGACCGTACTTGCCGTTCGGATCGCAGAAAACATTGTTGCCGTCCTTGTCAAAGAGGGACATATTAGTGTGCATACCCGAGCCTGCGATACCGAAGATCGGCTTGGGCATAAAGGTTGCATAGAGATTGTGAAGCTGTGCGTATTTTTTAACGACATACTTGAAGGTCATAACCTTATCGGCAACGGTGAGAACATCGCCGTACTTGAAGTCGATCTCGTGCTGACCTTCGGCGCACTCGTGGTGGGAAGCCTCGATCTCGAAGCCCATATCCTCAAGAGCAACGCACATATCACGGCGGCAGTCTCCGCCGAGGTCAACGTTGTCAAGGTCGAAGTAGCCTGCCTTGTCGTGGGTTTTGGTTGTCGGTCTGCCCTCCTCGTCCGTGTGGAAAAGGAAGAACTCAAGCTCGGGGCCGACATTGAATTTGTAACCCATATCGTCCGCTTTTTGGATTGCTCTTTTGAGAACATTTCTCGGATCACCCGTGAACGGAGTCCTGTCGGAACAGTAAACGTCGCAGATCAGACGTGCCGTCTTTCCGTCGGACATATGATTCCACGGAAGAACGACGAATGAATCGTAGTCGGGATAAAGATACATATCCGACTCCTCGATGCGGACGAAGCCTTCGATTGAAGATCCGTCTGTCATACATTCGTTGTCGAGAGCTTTTTCAAGCTGGTTGACGGTGATCGCAACGTTTTTCATACAGCCCAGAATATCCGTAAACTGAAGCCGTACGAAGCGTACGTTCTGTTCCCTTGCCATCTTGAGGATGTCCTCTTTGGTGTACTTACTCATAATTGATTATACCTCTCATTCGGTTTATTTAGTTCATTTCATCAAGAGTCAGGCTGTAGCTCGGAAGAAATTCCTCCATAAAGTACCTGACCTCGGGCATATCAAGCTCCTCAAGCGATTTGAGGTTGGTTTTTGCCGCCTTGTCAAAGTCGTGATTGCCTGCCTTTGCTTCTTCAACGCATTTTGTATAGGCGCAGATCTTGTCCGCCGCCTTGACAAATTTCCAAAGTTGACGATCCTCCTCCTGCTTGATAAAAAACGGCTTGTATTCCTCACGGAGATCCTCCGGGATCATTTCGAGCAGAGCCTTACACGCATCGTCCTCAACGCAGTTGAAAGCGTCATGAATTTGCTTGCTGTAATATTTTACGGGAGTCGGCATATCGCCCGTTATGATTTCGGGCGCATCGTGGAAAACACCGAGCACGGCTGTGCGCTCGGCATTGACATTGCCGCCGAAACGCTTGTTGTGGATAACGGCAAGCGAATGTGCGACCGTTGCAACCTCAAGCGAATGTTCGCTGATGTTTTCCATATGAGTGTTCCTCATCAGCGCCCAGCGGTTTATATATTTCATTCTTGAAAGCATTGCAAAAAAATGATACTTTTTGCCCATTAAAACACCTTCTGTGTCAGTAGTATAAAAATTTTAACATAGGTCGCCGTCTTTTGCAAGGAAATTCTTTCTTTTTTCTTTTTTGTGTGTTACAATCAGTATATAATTACTGAATCGAGGGTGTTCGTATGAATTTTACCGAAATAAATAACAACGGAACGGTTGAAGGCTTTTGCCTTGTAAAAAATCTTGAGGTCAAAAAAACTGCAAAGGGAATACCTTACCTTGACCTTATCCTGACGGACAGCTCAGGCGAGATCGGCGCAAAGCTCTGGGACTACAAGGAGGAAAGCCACGGCTTTATAAAGCAAAATTCGCTTTTAAAGGTCAGAGGTTCAATTTCTATTTTCAACGATGCGCCGCAGATGAGACTTGACAGGGTGCGGCTTGCAACCGAAGCCGACGGAGTGCGTATCGAGGACTATGTTCCGAGTGCCGATTACAGCGGAGAAGCTATGTATTCAACGATTGTCGATATCGTGAACGACTTTGAAAACGCTCAGCTCAAAACCCTTGTTATGACCGTGCTGGAACAGAACAAAACGGCGATGCTCTACTGGCCTGCGGCGTTCAAGCTCCACCACGCTATAAGGGGCGGACTGCTTTACCACACTCTTTCAATTTTGAGAATGGCGCAGAGCGTTGCTCAGATTTATCCCTGCGTGGAAAAGGATCTGCTGTTTTCGGGAGTTATCCTGCACGATATTGCAAAAATTACGGAATTTGATGTTTCCGAAACGGGCATAGCTTCAGGCTATACTGCTGAGGGAACGCTGATCGGTCATCTTGTCAAGGGTGCCATGAACATTGAAAAAATCGGCGAGGAGCTTGGCACGGACAGAGAGCT
>JAXJRE010000180.1:0-2903 GCA_036310785.1 Acutalibacteraceae bacterium | reverse complement strand
GGTATGTCAACAAGTCAAACGAGCTTAAAGCGGCTAACGGCGGTCAGCCCGTTCCGTCAATGGCTTTCCAGCACATTATCGTAAGAGAAATTCTTGACGTTCTTGAGGAGTGCCCGGAGGGTACCCCGAACTCAATGCCGAATAACGGTTCGTTCTACAAGTTCAAGGACGATTGCTACAAGACCGGTTACTTCAAGGAGTGGCCGTGCCCCGGCACAAGAGACAGCAAGGAGTTTACGGCAATGCGCGATCAGGGCGACGTTGTTGCAATGTTCTTCGGTCATGACCATAACAACAGCTTTGAGGTCAGCTATCAGGGCGTTGACCTTGTTGCAACTCCCGGCTTCACTTTCTCAAGCTACGGCAACGAGGACAGAGCGTTCAGAGTTATCGACATTGACGAGAATGATACCTCAACATATGAAACTCATCTCATTCAGTGGAAGGATATCTTCGGCTCAAGCAAGATGGCAATGAACCATTATAATATGTATGCTTCAAAGAATGTCTGGGAACAGATCACCTGCGCTCTGAAGTATATCCCGTTTGCACTTCTTAAAGTTATTGCAGGCTATGTATTTTAATTGATATTTAACAGAATGACAGGGCTGTCGCACTAAGCTTCAGCCCTGTTATTTTATATGTTTTCTTTTATGTAAATCGCAACGGCAGTCATATCGTCACGGTGCTTGCCGAGCTTGCGCTCACAGGCTGAGTTCACGATAAACTCAGCAAGCTCTCTCGGACTTTTACTCATATCCCAGAGCTTCAGCTCCTGCTGGATCCATCCGTTGCAGTCTCCGAGTATTCCGTCGGAAACCATCAGTATGATATCTCCGCTTTCGAGCTTCGCCGTAGCTTTGGAAAAACTGATCTCACGCAAAATTCCTATCGGCAGAGAGGCCTGTTCAAGTGCGGCAACGCTGTCACGGTGACGGATAAAGGTCACGGCGGCACCTGCCTTCATAAAATCCGTTCTGCCCGTGTAAAGGTCAACGCATATTACGTCGAGGGTTGCAAGCGATTCGTCCGAGCTTTTCACAAGCAGGGCGGAGTTGGCAATGGGTAAAGCGCAGTCAAAGCTAAGCCCCGATTTTATCAGCTTGGAGAAAAGCTCCGCCGCCATTGCCGAATCAACCGCCGCACGGCTCCCCGTACCCATACCGTCGCTGAGAACGGTGATGTGTCTGCCGTTTGCGTCACGGAAGCTCCTGTAATAATCACCACAGACCTTGATGTCGTCCGCCGAACGGCTGAATGCGCCTACGTCAACGCTGAATATCATCTCCTGGCTGAATTTCAGCGTACATTCGTCGCCCCTGTCGTCAATTTCGGGCAGGTCGAGGGTTGTGCCCGTCGCCATCGAAAGTGCTTCGGTAAACCGTGTGACATTGAAATTTTCCCTCGGACGTGAAATGTTCAGACTGATATTCACCCTGCCGAATTTGTCGAGGTAGCTCTCACAGCCGATCGTGTTCAGCCCCGATTCTCTTGCCTCAGTACTGCAAATCTCGGTGATCTCCGCATTGAAGCTGTGATCCTCGTCAAAGTCGCAGGCGATGTCCCTGAGAATATCCGCCATGCTTTTGAATTGGTCGGACATCAGTCCCTGCATCTGATCCACCTTTCCCTGCGCTCCGAGCGAAGCGGTATAACAGAGATAACGGAGGTTGATTTTTTCTTTCATCTCGTCGAAGCAGTAGCAGGATTCGGAAAAGTTTTTCGGGAAATGAATTTCGCAAAGCTGTGCGTGACTTGACAATGCCTGAGTGATTTTCTCTATTGTCTCGTCGGAGGGACAGCGGATTTCCTCACGACAGCTTTTTTTCAGGTCGCAGTTGTCGCAGACCTTATCCCACGCAGATTTTATTGCAAGTTGCAGTTCCTTTTCATGCTGAGGAGCAAAGGTGCGCTGAACCGTGTCCACACAGTCGGAAAGCTCGGTGATCGCCTCGGATGCGTCGGAAAGTCTTTTGGTCAGCACACGGCTGTTGTCGCTTTTTATATACACGGGAGCAGGCAGATTCATCTTTTCCGAAAGTCCGGAATAAAATCGGTCGGGCAGAAGAAGAAAAACAGCACAGGCAACTGCGGCTTCGGCAATCGCAAGGTATGCCTTGAGCGTGGAGTCTATCATCGCACAGACCGAAACACAGCCGATAAAGCCGACGGCGGAAAGATACTTACTTTTGCGTGAAAGCTCGCCGCAGAGAAGTCCTGCAAGGGCATAGCCTGCGCCGAGGAAGGTTACCTGACCGCTCAGCCCTACACAGATCCCGACGCATACTCCTGCAAGCGTGCCGCCGTTTCCGCTTTTCAGCCTGCCGAGAAGCAGGATCACAAATGAGAAAATTACACCGACGGCGGAAAAATTCAGCACCGTGTATTTATAGAACGGCATCAGCAAAACTCCTGCCGCCAGTAGGGTTATCATATATTCCCTTGTCGTAAACCGTGCAAAATCTTTTTCCCCGAAAGCAAGAGCGTTTCCCTGCAAAAAAATATAAGTTCCGACGCAGCAGAGCATGGATTCATAAATGATTGTCACAAATGTTTCAATATTAAATCCCGTAGCAAACATTATTGCGCCGCTTATGACAAGCATACTGAGAAAAGAATTTATGTAAGGCGTGAATTTGTTTAGCTCTGCGTCAAAGTATCGGTGGCATATCTCGTTAAGCATACAGCAGAAAAGAGCGACAGCGAGGTATTTCACCGTGTCCGTTGCATCGAAAAAAACGAACGAACCGATCGCCGTTCCGACAGCGGCTGACACGCTTTGAATACCCGACAGCGAGGCGATAAGCGAAATGGAAAACGGGGATACCGTTCCCGTGACAAAGGGATTCATCATTAAGAATCCGAAAATAAATGACAGCGCGGTTTTCAATACGGGCTTGAAT
>JAXJRE010000179.1:0-9690 GCA_036310785.1 Acutalibacteraceae bacterium | reverse complement strand
GCATGAGCATCTTGACCTTACTGTCGGGAGCGAAGCCGGGCAGAACTCTCGACGCATGGTAGTAGTCAAAAAGCTTGCCGCCGAACTCAAGATAGAGCTAGCCGCCGAACTTTCCTATTCTTTCCTTGATATGTTCAGACTGCATCTTAACATATTTTTGATTGTCAAATCCGATTTTTTTCAACACCAACACCTCAAAATTGCATTAGTCATTCTATTATAATACCGTTGCCGATTTTTTACAATAAGATTTGACTAATTTTTCTGTTCCGATTTGACTAATTTTTCTGTTCCGATTATCTTTTTTTATTTTATTTATCTAATATTTGCATTTATTTGTGATTTTACAAAAAAATAACACTAATTTATTTGACTTAACGGTTAAGTAAAGATATAATTAAATAATAAAGATAGGAGTTGATTTTTTTGAAAAAACCGCTTCATAAATGGGAAAACCCTTTATTTTTCCGTGAAAACAAGCTCGACGGACACAATCTTGCCCTGCCGTATGACGCAAGGGATAAGGTTGTTTACGGCGAGTCGAAATATAAGCTTTCGCTCAACGGCGAATGGAAGTTTATGTGGCAGATGGGTGTGGACGGTCAGCCGCAGGACTTTTTCTGTCCCGATTTTGACGACAGCGGCTGGGACGATATCACCGTTCCGTCAGTCTGGCAGACCTACGGCTACGGTAAGCCGATATATCTCTGCTCCTCTATGCCGCCGCAGGTTTCAACCGTGGAATCTCAGATTCCAAAGATCAGCCATGAGAAAAACGAGATCGGCTTTTACCGCCGCAAATTCACCCTGCCCGAAAGTTTTGACGGCAGGAGAGTTATCCTGCATTTCGGTGCGGCAAAGTCGGCTCTCTATGTCTATGTCAACGGCAGATATGTCGGCTATTCGCAGGGTTCGATGACGCCTGCGGAGTTTGACATCACAGACGAGCTTCAAGAGGGTGAAAACCTGCTTGCCGCAAGGGTTATGCGTTTCAGCGACGCAACCTATCTTGAAAATCAGGATATGTGGCAGTTTTCGGGAATTTACCGTGAGGTATGCCTTGTTGCCGAGCCGCAGACCACCGTTGAGGATATCTACGCAAGAACAACTCTTGACGACAGCTACACCGACGGAATACTTGACCTGACGCTGAAATTCAGCACGGATAAGACCGTCACCTGCAAGGTCAGCCTTGACAAAAAGGAGATATTCAAGGACAAGGCGAGCGGCGAGCTGAAAATCACTCATACTGTTAAGAATTGCCGCAGGTGGAGCGCTGAAACTCCCGAGCTCTACACGCTGACGGTCAGCCTTTACGAGGGCAATCGCTGTACTGTGAAAAAGGAGATAAGGATCGGCTTCAAGCGTGTTGAAATAATCGGAAACGTATATTATATAAACGGTCAGAAGGTCATTATCAAGGGTGTAAACCGTCACGATTTTGACCCTGATCACGGCTGGGCTGTGCCGAGGGAGAGATTTTATCAGGATCTCTACCTTATGAAGCAGGCGAACATCAACGCTATCAGAACAAGCCATTATCCCGACGATCCGTTCCTCTATGAGCTTTGTGACGAGCTTGGTTTTTATGTTATGGATGAGTGCGACGTTGAAAGTCACGGCGTCCGCAGGAAGAATGTTCCCGGCGACAATCCGCTGTGGACCTCTGCGGTTATCGACAGAGCCGAGATGATGGTACTGCGTGACAGAAGCCACGCCTGTATCTGCTTCTGGTCTCTCGGAAACGAGGCAGGAGACGGCACGAACTTTGCCGAGATGAAAAAAGCTATACTCAAGCTCTGCGACCTCTATCCGATACATTATGAGGGTGATTTCGACCTCACAAAATCCGATTTCATCAGCCGAATGTACCCGATGGAAAACGTCGTTGAAAAGCTCGTTAATCAAAAGGCGATCACCGCAACCCTGTTTGACAACATTGCAAACGCTCTTGCGGCGGACAACAAGGATGTGCCCGAAAGCGCATTTGCGGATCATCCCGTCATCTACTGCGAGTATGCTCACAGCATGGAAAACAGCCTCGGAAACTTCAAGGAATATGTCGATGATTTTGAAAAATACGATCATATGACGGGCGGCTTTATCTGGGATTATGTCGATCAGTCGATCCGCAGGGACGGCAAATGGCTCTACGGCGGCGACTTCAACGAGGGCTGGTCAAGCTTCTATTTCTGTGCAAACGGAATAATCGGAGCCGACAGGATTCCGCACCCTGCATACTATGAGGTCAAGCAGGTGTATTCCAACATTTCCGCCGAGGATATCGACCTTGAACGCGGACGGATAAGCGTAAAAAACAAGAATTATTTCGTTCCGCTTGATTACTGCTATCTTGACTGGACTGTCACAAGGGACGGCGAGCCGATTGAAAACGGTAAAATTTCCCTTGACGGAATTGCTCCAATGACAGCGAAAACTCTGAACATTCCGTATTCAAGGGATTTCGGTACGGGAGAATACATTCTGACGCTTTCTTACAGATACAAGCAGGCAAACGAATGGCGCAAGGCGGACGATGAGATCAACTTCAATCAGTTTACGCTGAGCAATATAAAAGAAAATGACGCTCTCAGAGAGGGTATGGTCAGGGTTATAACAGAAAACGGAGTTCACCGCATCGTTGCGTCGGGAACAACGGTTACGTTCAAGGACAGGAAGCTTTACGGTATCGACTTCGGCAACGGAAACATTCTTGACAACTCACTTTTCCTGAAACCGAATTTCTTCCGTCCGCTGACGGATAACGACACAAACTATTTCAACTTTGCCCCGATGTTCAAGCGGCTCAATCCGCTTTATCTCTGGGATATTACAAGCCGCACCGTAACCGTGAAGAGCTTTTCGATATTCCCGTTCTCAGGCTCCTGCATAGTGAACATTCATTGGTTTGCGCCGTTTGCAGGCGATGTTGAAACGGATATAATCGTCAACAGCGACGGAAGCGTAAATATCGGTCAGAATATGGAAAGTCCCGTTCTGCCTATGCTTCGAGCAGGTGTAAGGCTCGGAATTGGCAAGGAGTACCGCAACGTTAAGTGGTACGGCAGAGGACCGCACGAGGCGTACTGCGACAGAAAGACCGGACAGCGTATTGCCACACATGAGCTGACAGTCGAGGAGCTTGAACATAGATATATGCGACCGCAGGAAAACGGCAACAGAACAGACGTCCGATCCGTTGAGATAACAGACGGCGACGGAAACGGCTTTTGCATAAGCTCCGATTTCCCGTTTGAATTTCAGCTTCAGCGTTATTCTCAGGAGAAATTGGAAAAGGCGATGCACCTTTATGAGCTTGAGGAGGACGAATACCTCTCGCTCAGCATTGACGCAAAGCAGAGGGGTGTCGGAGGCGATATGCCGGGCACAGCCTGTCTGCACGAGCCGTATAAGATGAAACGGGGCAACTATTCCTTTGCATTTAAAATTGAGGGGGTTAAAAAATGATTTTATCAACACAAACCGAGGTCGGCTCGGAACGCTTCGGCGATGCCAAGAATATCAGAATGATCTGCGAGGCAGGCTTTGATGCGATAGACTATTCAATGTTTTGTATGCGTGACGAAGACACCGTTCTCAACACATCGGATTACCGAAGCTATGTTCTTGAGCTGAAAAAAATTGCCGAGGGCTACGGAAAGTTTTTCAATCAGGCTCACGCTCCGTTCCCAAGCTATCGGGTAGGGGACGATACATATAACAAGGTTATCCTCGAAAGGATAAAGAGATCAATCGAGATCGCAGGTATCCTCGGCGTGAAGAATATTGTTGTTCACCCGACCTATTTTGAAAACAACAGTCAGAGAAATCTTGAGCTGAACGCAGAGTTTTACAATGCTTTGATTCCGCTTTGCAAGGAGTATAATATCAAGGTTGCCTGTGAGAATATGTTCGGATGGGATAGCCGCAGAAATTACATTGTTCCCAATATTTGCAGTCTCGGCGATGAATTCCGAAAGATGATGGAAATGCTTGATCCCGAGTATTTCACCGCCTGCGTTGATATCGGCCACGCAGGACTGGTCGGCACAACTGCGTCTGAATTGCTGAGAGCACTCGGCCACGATTATGTCGGATGTCTTCACGTTCACGACAACAACTATAAGAGCGACCTGCATTGTCCGCCGTTCTTCTATGAGCTCGACTGGGAGGACATCACACAGGCTCTTGCGGATATCGACTACAAGGGCGATTTCACCTTTGAAGCCGACAGATTTATCGACAACTTCCCCGAGGACGTAATGCCTGCGGCTTACAGGCTTCTGCACGATATCGGCAGACACCTCATCGGAAGAATAGAGGCAAAGAAAAAACAAAAATAAAAATTTTTAAGGGAGAAAAAACTATGAAAAAATTTATTGCAGTTCTTTCGGCGTTGTCGATTGCGGCGGCTCTGACGGTCGGCGCTTCTGCGGCAACACTCGGTGACGTGAACGGTGACGGAACTATCAATTCCGCCGATGCTCTCAGTGTGCTCAAATACAGCGTCGGTATTACCGACAAGAGCTTTATCAAGGCGAATGCCGACGTGAACGGTGACGGAACGATCAACTCCTCCGACGCTTTAAAAATCCTTAAAGTTTCGGTCGGACTTGAAACGATGGGCAAAATTCCGTCCACAAAGAAAGAGGTTGTCGAATACTACAACAATGCGCTGAAAAAGACCTACGCTCAGGCGAAAAGGGCGAAGGTCACTACCGATGATTCAGGTACATACTCCATTAACGGTAAGGTCAGCACTATCGAATCCGATCCGGCTTCTGTCGAGGCGGAGTTCGTCAACGGAAAAGACAAGGACGGTTTTGCGGTTAGCTTATACGGTCCGGAAACCAAGCTCACCGAGGACATGCTCAGCTCGGCAACCGTCAAACAGCAGGGCGGCGGACTGAAGATAACGCTCATTATTAAGAGTGAAAAGGTAGACGTTAAGAAAGACTCGGTTTACAATGCGGCAGGTGCTTTCCCGTTCGAGTACAGCTCGGACAAGACAGAGATCAAGAGCTTTACATCGGGCTATGTTACATACACGGGAACGGTTATTGAGGCTGTTATCGACAGCTCGGGACGAGTTACCTATCTCAGCATAAAAATGCCTTATGACAATGAATTCAAAATGAAAAACAGCAACGGAAAAACAGATGTTATAAAGGAAAAAGGAACAACCACATATCTCGGTCAGTTCGGATTTTAAGCAAGCCTTCTCATCTAAAATCTAACATCTAAAATCTACAATCTACAATCTACAATCTAAAAGACTGCAAGCCTTTCCTTTCGGATAACTTGCAGTCTTGTTCTTTATTTAACCTGTTATTTTGAAAGCGTAACGGTATATCCGCCGCCGAATGTGACACAGCGTTCAGCGTTCGACATATCCGCTTTCGGCGGATAGTCCGTTGAAACGATCTGCGCACCGCTGTTAAGAACGGTCTGTGAATCGGATTCCTTGAATGAGCCGAAATTGTCGGATCTCGATCTGATAATGAGATTTTTTTCGAGAACTTCCTCAGCCTGATTTTTTATATCGCTTGCCTTGTTTATAAGCAGGAAAGAGGCGCAGTCACGGTCACGGGCATCATACCTGAGCATGGGAAACATAGCCTGAGATTTGATTGACGGATCCTGCTTAATATAATCCTCTGTTGCGGTCGTATCGTGCAGGAGTATCATAACGTGACCTCTCGCTTCGCTGAGCGTCAACCAGCCGTCAGCCTCTCTCATTTCCTTAAAGGAATTATACTCGCCGAGTATATCCGCAGGGGTGAGAAGCGTGTCACCGAAAATCTCCTGAGCCTGTCTGCCAAGCTCATTTGCGTATTTACAGTTGAAGAAACGCATATTTTTTTCGAGGAGAAAGACCTTTTTAGGCTCAATTATTACCGTTATGGGCAGGTGGTTGGGGTTTGCGTCCGACCAGAGCTTTATCTCCTTGAGAGCAAGCGCAAAGTCGTAGCAGGTTGTTGTCATATCAACAACGGGAGCGTGTGTGCAGACAAAGCTGACCTTGCCGTCCTCAACAACAGTTTCAACGTCGATTTCAATACTTCTGATGCCGAGATTGAACTGCTCGGTGAGAGTGTCGCTGAAAAATTCCGGCTTCTCGGCTTTCACCAATCCGAAAGTTACGGTTGAAGCGTCACGGAAAAGCTTCTGCCTTGCAGGAACAGACTGCTTCTGATAGCTGTTGTGTGTGCCGATGAATGAGACTTCGTTGTATTTCACGCCGTCGGCACAGGCTTTTTCAAGGTCAAAGTCGCAGAAATCAGCTTCGTTGACCTTAGTGTAGTTTCCGATTGCATAGTCCTTTTCAAGCTGTGCGACACGGTCGATCTGCTCCTGAATATCAATTTTCCGCTGTTCCTTACCTTGACTGATGATAGACGGGTAGGTGAAGAAAAAGCAGAGAATGAGGGAGAGCAGAGCGGAGATGTATTTGGTTATGTATTTCATTATATACCGATCCTTTATACTGTAAAATCTGAACAGAGCTATCACACCCGAAAAAGCTCCTTTTGAAAGCGATGAGTGTGACAGCTCGTTTGCTTTTATTTACCGTGATTTGCGGGATTACCGCAGCACTTTTTGTATTTCTTTCCGCTTCCGCAGGGACAGGGATCGTTGGGGCCGGGAGCGGCTTTCTTGCGTACCGTTCTGCCCTTTTCGCTTCCGTCGGAGGCGCCGCTTTCGCTTGTGACCTTAGCGGTCTGCTCTCGCTTTGTGTCCTCCTCGCTTCTGATGCGGACAGTGAGCATCTGACGGACGGTGTTCTCACGGATTGAGTTGCTCATCTCGTCAAACATATCGTAGCTTTCCATTCTGTAAGCAACAACGGGATCCTGATTACCGTAAGCACGCAGGTTGATACCTCTTTTAAGCTCCTCCATTGCGTCGATGTGATCCATCCAGAATGTGTCAACGTTTCTCAGAAGGATCATATGCTCAAGGCTTCTCATAATTTCGGGAGTAAGCTCCTGCTCACGGGCTTCATAACGCTCGTGACCTCTGTTGATGAGCATCTCTCTTGCTTCGTCACGGTCAAAGGCTTCGGTGTCCTCAAAGTCGTCGGGATTGGTGATCCAGCCGAGATATTTCTCCCTGAGACCGCTGATGTTCCACTCCTCCTTAGGCAGGGCGGAAGCGCAGTAGAAGTCAACCGACTCGGTGACGGATTCGTCAAGCATCTTGAGGATCGAGGCCTTGAGATCCTCACCCTCAAGAACTCTGTTACGCTGCTCGTAAATAAGCTCTCTCTGTCTGTTCATAACATCGTCGTACTGGAGAACGTTTTTACGGATTGCGAAGTTCTGGGACTCTTTCTTCTTCTGAGCCGACTCGATAGAACGGGAAACCATCTTGGAGTCGATCGGCATATTTTCGTCAGCTCCGAGGGTGTCCATTACAGACTGGAGTCTTTCGCCGCCGAAGAGGCGCATAAGGTCGTCCTCAAGCGAGAGGTAGAAGCGGCTTTCACCGGGATCGCCCTGACGTCCCGAACGTCCTCTCAACTGGTTATCAATTCGGCGTGAGTCGTGACGCTCCGTACCGATGATGAAAAGTCCGCCTGCTTCACGCACTTTCTCGGCCTCGTCCTTTATGGAGTCCTTAAATGACTGCTCAAGCTCGGCATATTCTTTTCTTGCGTTCAGGATTTCCTCATCGTCGGTCTCGGCAAAGCCGGTAGCCTCGACGATCATTTCTTCGCTGTAGCCCTTGCGGCGCATTGCGGCCTTGGCAAGGAACTCGGAGTTACCGCCGAGCATGATATCGGTACCACGGCCTGCCATGTTCGTTGCGATTGTGACTGCGCCGTATTTACCTGCCTGTGCGACGATCTCGGCTTCCTTGTCGTGGAACTTTGCGTTGAGAACCTCATGCTTGATTCCTCTTGCCTTGAGAAGCTTTGAAAGAACCTCTGATTTTTCGATTGAAACCGTACCGACGAGGACGGGCTGTCCTTTTTCGTGGCACTCGATTACCTGATTGATAAGAGCGTTATATTTTGCCGCCTCGGTCTTGTAAACAACGTCGTGATTGTCAACACGGATCATCGGCTTGTTGGTCGGAATCTCAACAACGTCGAGGGAGTAGATCTCCTGGAATTCCTGGCTCTCCGTCATAGCCGTACCTGTCATACCCGACAGCTTCTTGTAAAGACGGAAATAATTCTGGAATGTGATTGTGGCAAGCGTCTTGCTCTCGTGCTCGACCTTAACGCCTTCCTTTGCTTCGATAGCCTGATGCAGACCTTCGTTATAGCGTCTGCCGAGCATAATACGGCCTGTAAACTCGTCAACGATAAGAACCTGATTGTCCTTGACAACATAGTCGATGTCACGGCGCATAACGCCGACCGCCTTGATAGCCTGATTGATGTGGTGCATAAGAGTCATATTGTCGGCGTCCATGAGGTTGTCAACGTTGAAATATGCCTCTGCCTTTGCAATACCGCTCTTGGTAAGGGAAGCCGTCCTTGCCTTCTCGTCAACGATATAGTCGCCGTCGGCAACGTCCTCGGCGTTCTGCTTGGAGTCGATCTCCTTGACGACAGCCTTTGAAAGAGTATGGACAAAGTTGTTGGCGAGGGTGTAAAGCTCGGTTGACTGGTCGCCTCGGCCTGAAATGATAAGAGGGGTACGTGCCTCATCAATGAGAATGGAGTCAACCTCATCGACTATGGCGAAGTTGTGACCTCTCTGAACCTTGTTTTCCTTGTACGGAACCATATTGTCACGAAGATAGTCAAATCCCATCTCGTTGTTTGTTCCGTAGGTGATGTCGGCGGCATAGGCTGCCTTGCGCTCGTCGTTGTCGAGACCGTGGACGATAAGACCGACCTTCAGTCCCATGAACTTGTAGAGCTTGCCCATCCACTCGGAGTCACGGCGTGCAAGGTAATCGTTGACGGTAACAATGTGAACGCCGTTGCCCGAAAGAGCGTTGAGGTAAGCGGGAAGGGTAGCTACAAGAGTTTTACCTTCACCTGTTTTCATCTCGGCAATACGTCCCTGATGGAGGATGATACCGCCGATTATCTGCACGGGGAAATGCTTCATTCCGAGCACACGCCATGAAGCCTCACGGCAGGCGGCAAAAGCCTCGGGAAGAATATCGTCGAGAGTTTCGCCCTTTGCAAGTCTTTCCTTAAATTCGGGAGTTTTCGCCTGAAGATCTTTGTCACTGAGCTTGGAATACTCCTCCTCAAGGGCAAGAACTTTATTTTTGATCGGAGTTACACGCTTGACTTCTTTAGCGGAATAATCTCCGAAGATTTTTTTGAGTAAACCCATATTTTCATTCCTTTCAGAACTTAATTAACTTTTTAATGATATCACAAAAGAAAAGATTATACAAGACTTTCATCAAAGTTGATCGTAATTTCTTTGTGCGGCAGAGAAAGCTGAATATACTCCACTCCTGCGGCGTCAAACATACGCTTGGAAGCGAGGTTGCCGCTTGTGCCGTTGTATTTGTCGGAGAGGTAGAATACCTTTTTAATTCCGCACTGGATAATCGCTTTGGCACATTCGTTGCAGGGGAAAAGAGCAACGTAAACGCTGCAACCGCTCAGGGGAGCGCCTGCGTTGTTGAGTATAGCGTTCAGCTCGGCGTGGCAGACATAGGGGTATTTGGTGTCGTAATCGCTGTCTGCGCTTCTGTCCCACGGGAAATCAT
>JAXJRE010000178.1:0-9361 GCA_036310785.1 Acutalibacteraceae bacterium | reverse complement strand
GCTTGAACCACTCGTTCATCATCGTGTAGGCAGGCTCATAGCTGACCATCATTTCAATCTTTTTGCCGCTCCTGTAAAGGAGATTTCTCGTTGCGGCATATTTATAGCAATCGTTCTTATCAAGGTCGGGATCACAAAGCTCGTTCATAGCCGTTGCCGCACCCTGCATGATAGAGTCGATATCAATTCCGGCAACCGCAATCGGAAGAAGTCCGACCGCCGTAAGAACGGAATAGCGTCCTCCGACATCATCGGGTACTACGAAGGTTTCATAACCCTCCTCATCGGCAAGAGCCTTGAGAGTACCTCTCGCCCTGTCGGTTGTGGCATAGATGCGTTTTGCCGCCTCGTCCCTGCCGTACTTGCTTTCGAGCATTTCTCTGAAAATTCTGAAAGCGACAGCAGGCTCGGTCGTTGTGCCCGACTTGGAAATTACATTGACCGAAAAATCTCTGTCCCCGATTATTTTTACAAGCTCGTTGATCGAATCCGAGCTGATCGTGTTACCTGCGAAATAAATCTCCGGTGCGCCGTCCCTGAGCAGATTGTAGTTCTGCGACTTGATAAATTCAATCGCCGCTCTCGCTCCGAGATACGAACCGCCGATTCCGATAACAACCAAAACCTCTGAGTCTTTTCTGATTTTTTCTGCGGAAGATTTTATTCTTGCAAATTCATCCCTGTCATAATTTTCCGGAAGACTCAGCCATCCGAGAAAATCATTTCCCTTGCCCGTTCCGTTGTGAAGCTCTGCGTGTGCGGCTTCAACCTCCGATTGGATACCGTTATAAGCGTCATCGTTAAGGAACGGAACAACATATTTCGTGTTCAGTTTTACAGACATTTACCTTATGCCTCCGATATTTGTTTCTTTATACGTTTATATTTTACCCTATTTAGCTTGTTTTTGCAAGTGCTATTTAGTATTTTTTACGCAGGTTGCATAAAAAATACATAGTCAGTTCACACTAACGCCCTGTTTTTCCTTGCAGATTGAACATATCATACGGATAAACACGGTCTTGAAACTCAGGCGTTCGACATAATGCGGAGAAGTCAGCTTATATTCGCCGAGCTTCTGCCCGTCAAGCGTAACTGTAACGGTGCCGAGAGTCTGATTCGATTCCACGGGAGCTTCGACTGCGGCGGCAAGGTCTATCTCCTGTTTAAGATCCTTTGCCTTGCCCTTAGGGATAAGGAACTTTGCATTTCCCGATATCTGAGGTGTGACCGTTCTCTCCTCGCCCATAATTATGTTCACATCTGTTATGAGGGATTTGTCAATCTGAGGCGTGACGGTTTCGTAATTTGCAAATCCCCAGTTCAGCATCGCCTTAGCTCCCTCAAATCTGTCCTTACTGTTGTCCGCTCCCATAACAACGGCAATCAGACTTGTGCCGTCTCTTGTTGCCGTGGCGGAGATGCAGCAGCCTGCCTTTGATGTTGTACCCGTTTTGAGTCCGGTTGCGCCCTCGTAAAAACGGATAAGCTTGTTTGTATTGACAAGCTCCGTCTTGCCGTCACGCAGGGAGTCCATCCAGATCTTTGTATATTGGAGAATAAACGTGTGCTTCATCAGCTCCCTTGACATCAGAGCGACATCGTATGCCGTTGTCAGGTGGGTTTCAGAGGTATCGTCAAGTCCCGTGCAGTTGTCGAAATGGGTGTTCTTCATTCCAAGCTCCGCCGCCCGTTCGTTCATCATTGTCACAAAAGCCTCGTCGCTTCCTGCAATATACTCGCCGAGAGAGGTACAGGCGTCGTTTGCGCTGTAAACCGCCGTCGCTTTCAACAACTCCTCAACGGTCATTGTTTCGCCCTCCTTGAGCCAGATCTGAGAGCCGCCCTTTTTCGACGCTTCGGTGCTTGTCGTCACCTCGTCGGTAAGTCGGATAGTGTTGCTGTCAATCGCCTCGGCAATCAGGAGCATCGACATAATCTTTGTCACCGACGCAGGATACAGCTTTTCGTTTTCATTCATTTTCATCAGCACCCTGCCCGTTGTCTGATCCATCAGTATTGCCGATTTTGCCTTGACGTCAATCGGCATCATACTCTCGTTCTCTGCCGAAGCAAAAATTCCGAACGAGGCAAAAACAAGGATAAAACACATCACTACGCATAGCTTTTTCATAAAACATACCTCCTCTGTGATTAGCGCATATATAAATATATGAGCCGAAGTGTTTAAATAAAACTTGCACTCACAGGGATTTTGCATTATAATTGTATCTCAGATACACAGACGGAGTTGATATTTTTTGAAAATCGCATTTTACACACTCGGCTGCAAGGTCAATCAATATGAATCGCAGGCAATGTCGGAAAAAATGGCGGTAAACGGCTTTGAAGTCGTTGCACCCGACGAAAACGCCGATATCTATGTTATCAACTCCTGTACCGTTACCGCAGAAAGCGACCGAAAAACACGTCAGGCGGTTAGAAAATTCAAACGCAACCACCCCGAAAGCATAGTCGTTCTTACAGGCTGTATGCCTCAGGCATTTCCGCAGGATGCAGAAAAGCTGGAACAGGCGGACATCGTCCTCGGCAACAGGAACAATTTCAAGCTTCTTGACCTGATAAAGCAGTACTTCGGCTGCGGTCAGCGTATAATCGACATTGAAGAACACAAGACGGGCGACAAATTCACGGGAGGAACGATCTCGGGCTTCGACCGCCGCACAAGGGCGATAGTCAAGATCGAGGACGGCTGTAACCGCTTCTGCTCCTACTGCATTATTCCCTATTCAAGGGGCAGAGTCCGTTCAAAGCCGATTGACGAATTGCAGACGGAGCTTAAACGTCTCAGCGACACAGGTTATGCCGAGGTCGTTCTTGTCGGAATAAATCTTTCCGCCTACGGAAGCGACATCGGGCTGAACATCTGCGACGCCGTTGAGCTTGCCGCAGGAATGGATTTTCAGCGTGTCCGTCTCGGATCGCTTGAACCGGATCATATAACCGATGAGGTTATCGAAAGACTTGCAAAAATCGAAAAGTTCTGTCCTCAGTTTCATATCTCGCTTCAAAGCGGATGCAACAACACTCTCAAGGCGATGAACAGGCACTACACGGCAGAGGAATATTATGAGCTTTGCCGCAAGCTGCGTTCAAGCTTCCCCGACGCAACGATAACCACCGACATAATGGTCGGCTTCCCGACGGAAAGCGATGAGGATTTTGACGAAAACGTCCGCTTCGCCGAGAAAATCGGATTTGAAAAAGTCCACGTCTTCCCCTACTCTCCCCGTGAGGGCACAAAGGCGGCAAAAATGCCGCAGATCGAAAAATCGGTCAAGGAACACCGCAGTCATATAATGATTGAAAAAACCGAAGCGATAAGGCAGGATTTCCTGAAAGCTCAGGTCGGCAAAACGGTCGAGGTGCTCTTTGAAACAAGACATTCCGACGGCTTCACCGAGGGCTACACCAAAAATTACACCCCTGTTAAAATCAAAAAAGACCTCCCCTGCGGAATCATAACCAAGGTCAGGCTCACCGCCGCCGACGGCGACTTCTGCATAGGAGAGGAAATATAAAAACTAACGCTGTACCGCTCAAAGGAGTTGTACAGCGTGATTTTTATTGTTTTCAAATGTAGCAGTAGAAATTAAAAGGATTATTAAATGAGCTTCCGCCGTAACCCATCCCTTTTATCTACACTAAGTAGAAATTAAAAGGATTATTAAATGCGCCGTCTGATACATCGACATCTTGAATCTACACTAAGTAGAAATTAAAAGGATTATTAAATCTTAGCCTCCGCTTTAGAAACAGCAATCATCTACACTAAGTAGAAATTAAAAGGATTATTAAATGGACAATACTGATGAATTATGCACCAAATCTACACTAAGTAGAAATTAAAAGGATTATTAAATCCTTATTTCGTTATAAAGCACAATATAATATGCTTTTTAAAGCTTTTGGTTTGTTTGCAATCGACAGTTTTCTTCATTTAATAATCCTTTCTGAAGCTATTATAATACATTAAGACAAGGGTTTGCAATACTATACAATAAAACACTTTATTCATTTTGGACATTTCAAAGCTGATGAAAATATATTGACACGGGACAGAAGACGAAATCGTTGAGCTGTGAAATGGCTATCGGCTGTTCGCTCATCGGTCACCTTTGGGCATATTCGAGCCATTCGGAATTTTTGATTGAAAGCTTGGTTTTCGTCTCGTCCTCGTCTTCTTTCATCCACTCTATCGCCCAAAGTGCCTTGCGTGCAATGTTGTATGCTCCGTTGGCATCGGCATTCTGCGGAAGGCTGTCGGGTGCCTGATCGCTGAAATAGAAGGTTCCGTCAGGGCTCTTGACAGGCGATATCAAATAGTCGATATCCGTACCCGTCTTGCTGTTCCTCATTTGCAGAGTCAGTCCCAAAAGATGCATAAGGCTCTTGAAGAATTCCTTTGAATTTTGTTCCGTTATCGCTTTCTTTAAATCTCCGCTGCGGTAATCTATTCCGTATTCTTCAAACAATTTTTTGAAGCTCTCGGTTATATCAACAGTCCGGCTGTCCCACTCGCTGTTCTTTTCGGGATTCCTGAATGTTTCAATCCTTTCGCCGTAGGTGCATACCGTCCAATGATCCCTGTAATCCGTTACGCCCTTAGGGAAGTTTTTATAATTGAAATCAAACTCAAAATAGTTTTCCTCCGCGTTAAATGAGATCGAATTAAATCTGCCGATAAATTCTTTTGCGTCCTCTCTTGACCTGTACTTGGGCTTGAGAAGATCGACAAAGCCCGTCACAGGGTCGATCTTGCTTGTGAGCCATGCAGGAATATAGAAAATAATTCCGTTCTGCAGACCTGTTTTAACCTTGGAATCATTGGTAAGCTGATACGCCTTGAGCAGGCCGCCGACAGCTTCGGGATCACCCGTCTTTGACGCAAGGAATCTGAGCTTTGAAGTCAGCATATTTTCAAATTTCTGATACACCTGCTTTTCAACCTTAATTCTGCTGTTTTTGAAGCCTGAATTAAGATCCTCCATTGCAATCACGGCATTATATTTGACAACCAATTCGCAAATCCTGTGAACAACCTGGCTTATATAACCCTCTTTTAGCTCCTTGATATTATTAACGGTTGTCCAGTTCTGTCTCGACTTCTGACGTTCCCGCTCCTTATCGTCAAGCTTCTGATGATAATCCACACGGTACTCATTACCGTTATATCTGCTGACAATTTCATTAAGCGATTCCTGTAAAACAATTTCGCCCTTGCTGTTGATTACGCAGATATAAAGAAGGTTTCTTTCACCTCGGTCTATGCCGATGACATAGTTCTCCTCCGACTTCTTCAGCTCGGCACGAACCATATCGTTAAGTCTCGCAAGACCGTCAGCCTTGAAATTGAGCTTGATCGGCACATGGAGGAAAAACTTAGGCTCGGTGTACCGCTTGTCTTTGATAATATCGTAGCTAAAGGTGCTTGTCTTTTTCTCGGAGGCGGTGTTCTTGTTATCTATCGGGCAGTTTGCAGGATGAACGATCATTTCTTCTTTGGAAATGCTCGGCTTGCGGTAAAACATCTCTGCGCCGCCGTTGAGCTGATAAACAACATCGGCAAGGTTTCTCTCGTCAAACAGCATTTTGAAATAAAGCGTGTGCAGATTCGGGTTGCCCTTGCTATGCTGTGAAAAGTCCTTGTTGTAAATCCGGAAAAGGTAGAGAGCGCCGGAATCCGCCAAATCCATAATTTGTTTACGCGATACGCAAGAAAATTTTATTTGATACGCTTGACCGTCAACATCAGATAAAAATTCCGCATAGGACGCATACTCTTCAGATTTTTTAAAATTAAATTTAAACGAAGAATAATACTCAATAACTCTCTCTTTATAATACTCTATATAAGAAGTTAAATCTTCCTTAGAATAATACTCGCTGTTCTTTAAAAAACTGCGTGTTTTTCTTATCCTGTTTATTTCTTCAGGAAGATAACTGTTTTTTAATTCTTCGAGTATCAAGTTTTCCCCGGCATGTATTCCGCTTTTCTCTTTTTTTCCGTTCTTCTTCTCGGTAACGCCGTTGATAACCATGAGATTTGGAATATCTTTTGAGGAACTTGCCATTTGTTGATATATCATTTTATAAAAAACATCGTTTTTATCAATCGGGCTGTCATACTCTTTGGGAATAGATTTTTTATTATCCTTATCCATTACAGCAAGATAATAATATTTTTCATCTTTAAACAGCTGTGCCGAATGTGCAAATTCCGACTTTAAAGCCCAACCGTCAAGAAAAACAGGATTGCCGAAATTCAGCTTGATCTTGTCAGTCGAATAGGGTTTCTTTGTAACATAATTTCTGACACGGTCGTACAAACGGTCAATTCGCTGTAAATTTTCGTACAGCGGCACGAATGTACCGTAAAAAACATCGTCCTTTTCAGCTTCCTGGCCCGAACCAAGCAACGGCTTGATAATACCCTCCAGCTCTTTCAAAGCGTCAAGGAAATTTTTGACTGTTGCGATCGCCTCATCGTTTTTGGCGAAGGATTTCTTTTCCTTGTACTCGTTTTTCAAAAGATCTTCCGCCTCGGAATACTTTGCGCCAATGTTTTCAACAGCTTTTTCCACAGCTTCGGAGTAGTATTTCGCTGTGCTTTTTCCCGTCAATCTGTCGATCTCCTTCAAGGGGAAGGACGGAATTGCGTTGTAATCCTCGCTCTTTTTCAGATTAGCTTTATCGTATTCTTCAAACCATTTTTCCTGCACAGTTCCCCAGTAATCTGTCAGTTTCTTGGAAATATTTGTAACGGCAGATCCGTTCTTTATATAAATATGTGCACAGTCAAGCTCTCCGACATTTTCGAAAAGCTCTTTGATCTCCGAAACCGCATATGAAACCGATTTTATCTTTTCGCCGTCATCGGTATCCATCTCCTCCGTGTACATTTTATACACAGCTCTGAGCATATCATTATCATCGGCAAACTGCTCCGGAATGAACGATATGCTTTCACGGTCGCTGAGAATTTGCTTGAAGAGAGTTTTCATCTTAGGAAGCTTTGTCTTAGCCGACTGACTAAAGAGATTGATTACCTTGTTTATTCCCTGTACCTTTTCGCCGTCGCTTGTTCTATATCCGCCGATAATATGGTTATAGTTATCAATACCGTGCTGTGTAAGAACGTTTGAAAAATAATCAACGCTGAAAATGTCCTCAACCCTGCAGCTGTACAAGCCCTCAAAATTCACGTTCAGCTTTTCAAAATCTTCTTCAGGCAAGGCCTCTTTTACGGTTGCAAAATTCCGGCAGTTATCCAAAAACTTAGGCAAATTCTCGTTGATGCACCGATAGGAAATTGCCGTTGCTTTCGCTTCGGACGAATACATATTTTTCCTGTTCTGATTGAATCCCGTAAAATATGTCGAAAACGAATCAAACGCAGAAGCAATTTCTTTCTGCTCATCATTCAGAATTGTCGGCAGAAGCTCCGTGATAAGCTCCTTTTCGGAAAGACGTGAATACTCATCGCCCTTCTTCAGAACATCTGCAATATCATTTCGCATTTTCTGCTCGGCTTTTTCCATTTTTTTGAGTCTGTCGTTGCTTTTTGCACGATTATAATAAAGCTCCGCATACTCACGCACTCCATCCAGTCTGAATCCGGACAACCTTTTTTCGATATAAGCCTTATGGTATTCGTCAATATACTTCTTGACCTCGGTATATTTTTCTGCAAGGCTTTCATCCGCTTCAAGCATTTTATTCAGTTCGAAGTTCTCCCTTGTTTTACCGACAGGCTGCAGCTCGAACCTTAAAGTTTTGCTGATCGGATAAAGGTTGACCATACTTTGAATATTCATTTAAACATCTCTCTTTTCTTTTTTCAGTTAATGTGATTGAAGTTCACATATGAATTATATTATGATAATAAAATAATGTCAATATTTTACAGTCCTCAAAAGCGTACTCAGCTCATTATATTTTCAAGCCGTGAGGGCGGTTGCTCTCACGGCTTGAAGTTTGATTATTTTTAATTTTATTAGATTATTTAATCTTATTCTTTACTGCAATAACGATTTCCTGGATAATCGTCCATGCCTTTGTACCCTTAATCTTGATAAACAGATTATGGAGCATTGCACAAAGTCCCTTGCTCTCGGAGAACTCAAGCGGCTCGCTTCCGTCGTCGATAATAAGAGCCTGTGAAAGGCACATTCCGCCCTCACCCTTGAGCTCAACTCTGACATACTCAAAGTCCTCTGCGCCCTCGATATCATCAAGGTTTACGGTTACCGCATTGTTTCCGATAGCCTGCTTTGCAATGACCTTGCCGTTTGCTATGAACTGAATTTCCTGAGCATCAGTTGCGCGGGCAGTGATTTCATGACCGTCTACCGAAAGCTCGGTGAACATCGGATACGGAATACCTGAGCCTCTTGTGTCAAATTCCTCTGCAGGACCGATTTCAAAGTTATTGCCTCTGAGCACTCTTGTAATCGCAAAGAAAGCACCGCTCTGCATTGTTTCTTTGATATTTTCAACGGTGTTTTCTTCCATCATAAATACGCTGAAAGAGCTGTCGCAGTTAATCAGAGAATGTGAGTCGGTATTGCTGAAACCGATAACATTTTTTCCGTAGGGCAAGCAGTACATAAGAAGATTGTCCCAAAGGATTCTGTCATATCCGGTTGTGCCGTTTCTTTCGTTAAGAACCTCAATTCCGAGGCAGGTGTCGTATTTCAGGAGAAGATCGCCGAAGAACTTGATGTTGTCGGGATCATTTACAGCCTCGGGATTGGCGTTTGTTTCAAGCCAGTCACCGGGATGGTTGATATGAGAAAGTCCGCCGTTGTTCTGTATGAACTTGATCGCCTTCTCGTATCCTGCTTCATTTTCAAGACCGCCGAAGCCGTTGCCGACATTGGAGGGAAGGAAAAATCCGTTGACATGGTTCTTGCTGAGGGAAAGGTTGTTAAGCTCGTTTCCGCCCATAACATTGACCATTTTTCTGCCTCTGTTGTTGTATGTGCCCGTTGTGATAGCCTCATTCTCCTCGTCGGTAAGGTGAGCAACCTTGTTGCCGAGCAGCTCCTGATAAGAATAAAGAAGCTGGATGTCGGGCTCCTTGTTCCACTCAACACCTGTTACGGCATGGTCTGTATTTGCAAGGAAGTCATAGCCGAGGTTGTAATATTCCTTAACCATAGAAGCAAGGTCGATGTCTGAATCACTGTATGTCGTATGGGAGTGGAGGTTGCCTCTGTAAGCACCCCAAGCGTTTTCACCGCTCCAGACAACGTCGGCATATGGTGATTTGATCGTGTAGTCTGCTGCGCTGTTTGCGCTTGCGCCCATAACTCCTACGGAAGAAATCATTACGGCG
>JAXJRE010000177.1:0-3385 GCA_036310785.1 Acutalibacteraceae bacterium | reverse complement strand
GCTTTGATAACGTCCTTGGAGGACGCACCGTCCTCGTAGCTGACGAACATCATCGTGTATTCGCCGTCACTGCTGTAAAAAACGTTTTGCATATCGTCGGGCAGAATATCACCGGGAATACTTGAATCAATAATATTGTCCGACCAGATAACAGCGGAAACATTTTTGATTTCGGATATTTTATTTTTAAATTTTATTATTGTATTCGGAGAAATTTTTCCTCCGTTGTCGTCGGTCATTTTGTAAAGCACGATTGTCATTGTACCGGCGTTAAAATCTTCCTCAAGTATCTGCTCGCCCTTTACGGAATCAAGCTTTGACGGAAGATAGCTGAGGATATCATAGTTTACATTTGTAAACAGATAGCCTATCAGCGACGGTATAAGAAGCAAAAGCGAAACAATAACAATAAGCTTTGGCTTTTTTACGACCAGATCGGATAATTTTCTCATTTTTTATCTCCTTGTTTAGAAACCGAACAAATTGAAAATTGCAAGCACATATACGATAAGTCCGACTACGATAACTCCGCCGAGCGAAAGCAGCAGAGCTTTGACCTTTTCATATTCGTCGGCATTGAAGATGTAACGCATTACGGAACTGAATTTTTTGCCGAAAATGTCAAAGTAGCCGATTGTGAACGTTTCAAAGGTTGTCGGATCCTTTTCGTCTATAACAAAAACACGGGTTCCTCTTGAAATCATATTGCCGTAGCATCTGAAAGACGAGCCCGGAGTCTGAATTATATTCACTCCGTCAATCTGGCCGATGAATGAATTGGTATGATCGTGGCCGAAAACAAGTCCGCACACATCTCCACATTTTTTGAGCGCGGTAAGCTGACCGTGATCGTCCTCTGTGTTTCCCTCTAACTCAAAAGCGAAGCCCTTAGCTTTTGTCGGATCAAGTCTGACATATTCATCCTCGGAAAATTTAATTGCGCCCTTGTCGTCCTTGTTGCATTTTTCAAAGAAATCAAGCGTTTCGGCAATCGGAATATGCTGGAACATAAGCGACATAACAGGACCGTTGTTTTCAAGTCTGAGCTGACGGCTCTTTCTCTCGTACCATTCGATAGTTTCCGGCTGAACTCTTGAATAGATCGGCCTTCCGTTCTCGTCAGAGCCTGCCGAATCGAGCATCCAGATATTATATTTCATACTTTCCCCGTCCGAGGAATATATCGGGATATTGTATGTGTCACACTCAACACTCTCGTCGTCGGTGTTATAAGGCACACAGAATTTATATTCGCCGTAGATCTCCGCCTGCTCCTTCTTTGATATGATATTCATATCGTCATGGTTGCCGTAGATAAAAGCAAACGGAATCTCTCTTTTTTCGATCGGATCGAGAAGATAACCGAGGGCTTTTTTCATTCTTTTGAGAATACCGCTCTTTGACTTAACGTTCTTTCGTTTTCCGATCGGAGCGTCGTCAATATGATTTCCAAGGATATTATCTCCCGTCAGAACAATCAGGTCGGGATTGACCTTGTCATAGATTTTATCGAGCATCTTAAACATTCCTTTTCTCGGAATGTGCATATCCTGAGCGTCGCTGACTTGAAGAATTGTGAATTTTCCGTCAGTGTTAAATTTAAGCTTTTCTTTATACATCTTTCGGTTACTCCGTTCGTATTCAAATATACTGTTTTATTTTATCATATCAAGCGCCTTTTTGCAAGAAAAAAGCCGTCATATTGACGGCAAATGAAAAATTTACATTTATGTAATATCTGTATCCTTTTTTATTCCGAAAATAAGCCTGAGTATTCCGCCCCAGAATTTAGGTCTGTCAATCATGATCACTTTCATAAAAATAACCTCCCGTTATTTGCTGATAATGAGTCCGAGAATAATGACGGCGATTGAAAGAACGGCTACAATAAAGGATTTCGGACAAATCATTGCGACTATCATTCCGAGTCCGAAAGCTGAAAAGTAAAAACCGAACTTACAGCAGCGCCTGCCTCTTCTCATAAAAACACCACCACAGCTTTTTATTATATACTATGGTGGTCTTGAGTTTTTGTTACAACTGCCAATCCTTTATGTCCTTGACCTCATTATACATCGTCACATAGCTCTCATGACGTGACCTGACGATATCTCCGTCTTCAACGGCTTTGACAACCCTGCAGCCCTTGTCGTTGATATGGGCGCAGGTTGAAAATTTGCAACAACCGAGATAATCCTCAAATTCGGGAAAACAATCGGCAAGCTCATCCTTTTTAATCAGATCGTTTGTCTCAAAGTCAAGCGAGGAAAAGCCGGGTGTATCGGCAATATAGCCGCCGTCTGCCTTGAAAAGCTCAACGTGACGGGTGGTGTGACGTCCTCTGCCGAGCTTCTTGCTGATCTCTCCTGTTTCAAGCTGAAAACCGGGGCAGATGCGGTTAATCAGAGAGGACTTGCCTACTCCGGAATTGCCCGTAAAAACGCTTATACAGCCCTTGATCTCCTGTCTTACGGCTTCAACCCCCTCGCCTGTTTCGTTTGAAACCGAGAAAGCCTTCAAGCCTGATCGCCTGTAAATATCAACATAATCGCTTGAATCCTGAAGATCTTCCTTTGTAAAAACGATAACAGGCTGAACGTTTTTGTAATACGCAACAGCGGTTAAACGGTCGATTATCAGCAGATTTGGCTTTGGATCGCATACAGAGGAAACTATAACGAGCTTATCGACGTTTGCGATAGGAGGTCTGTTAAAATAATTTCTGCGGTCGAAAATCCTGTCTATTGAATTTCTTCCGTTTTCTCCGACGGTAATGCCGACGCTGTCGCCGACGAGCGGTGTTATTTTTTCCTTGCGGAAAACTCCCCTCGCCTTACATTCATAAATTTTGCCGTCAGCGGCCTCTACATAGTAGAAGCCGCCGATTCCTTTAATTATTGTGCCGTTAATTTCCACTGTTATCACCAAGAGTAAGGGTAATTTCTGTATCTACAGGAACAGTAACGCCCGGTATAGGCTTAATATCCTTTACAACATATGATTCATTTGCTCTATCAGGATAGATATTGTTAAAACCTTTTTCTTTAAGCTTTGCAACAGCCTCTGAGAAAGAATCGCCTCTAACATCGGGAACGATAGCCTCAACAGGCTGTGTAGTAGTTGTGGTATCCTGATACTCATAGGTTGTAACATTGCTTATTGCAACCGGAGAAGAAGTGAAATTGACATTGCACTTATAGATAAGCTTTCCGTCAACAAAGAATTTGAATACCGAGGTCGGCTCATATCCCTTGACGGTGACTTCAACCTCCGAACCGTCAAGAGTGAGATATCCAGAATAAACCGTCACATCATCAAGGGTTGCCGTAACCGCACCCTGTCCCGAATACTCGGGAAGCGTTACCTTTATCGTTATTGACTGCTC
>JAXJRE010000176.1:0-4536 GCA_036310785.1 Acutalibacteraceae bacterium | reverse complement strand
TATCTATATATAACACCCTACCTTTTGTCAAGGTGAACCCGTGGTATTTCTCGTTTTTTTCTCAAAAATCCGAACTTCACTTTGGCAATTTAGGGAATGCTGTCAATATCGGTTTCGGCTCAAAGTCGGGCAAAGCACCGATAAACGGACTTTACTCCGTCACGGCAAACTGGCTGTTATAAAGCTCGTAATAAAAGCCCTGCTTTTCGAGAAGCTGTTCGTGAGTGCCCTGCTCAACGATCTGTCCCTTGTTCATAACGAGGATGATGTCAGACTCCCTGATCGTTGAAAGTCGGTGAGCGACGACGAAGCACGTCCTGCCCTGCATCATCTTTGCAAAGGTCTTTTGTATTCTTATCTCCGTGTGGCTGTCGATCGAGGAGGTCGCCTCATCAAGAATAAGCATCGGAGGGAGATTGAGCAAAACTCTCGTTATACAAAGAAGCTGTTTCTGTCCCTGTGAAAGCGAGCCGCCGTTCTCACCGAGGACGGTGTCATAACCGTCGGGCAGTCGCTTGATAAAGCTGTGGGCGTGCGTAAGCTTTGCGGCGGCGATGATCTCCTCGTCGGTTGCATCGGGATTGGAATAAGCTATATTTTCTCTGACCGTGCCTGATTTGAGCCACGTTTCCTGAAGCACCATTCCGAAATTTTTACGCAGGGACTTCCTTGTGAAGTCTGCGGAGTTTTCGCCGTCAACCTTTATCATACCGCTGTCGGGATCGTAAAAACGCATCAGAAGATTGATAAGCGTGCTCTTTCCGCAGCCTGTCGGACCGACTATCGCAACACGCTGTCCGGGTTTTGCGCTTATGCTGAGATTTTTGATAAGCTCCTTGCTCTTGTCGTAGGAGAAGCATACGTTATCAAACTCAACGCTGCCGTCCGCCTTTTCAAGCTCCTTTGCGCCGTCACAGTCGGGGACCTGCTCCTTTTCGTCAATAAGCTCAAAAACTCTTGCCGCCGAGGCGAGAGCATTCTGAAGCTCGGTAACAACGCCCGAAATCTCGTTGAACGGCTTTGTGTACTGGGTGGCATAGCTCAGGAAACAACTGAGCTGACCGACCGAAAGCCTGCCTGCAATAACGGAGAGTGCGCCGAAGCCGCCGACTCCTGCATATACAATAGCGTTTATAAGCCTTGTCGAGGGATTGACCATCGAGGAAAAGAACGAGGCTTTAAGGCTGTATCCTGTGAGCCTTTCGTTTATCTCGTCAAATTTTTCTTCGGAGGCTTCCTCACGGCCGAAAGCCTTGACAAGCTTCTGATTGCCGACCATTTCATTGATGTGTGAGGTGATTTCTCCCCTTGTTTCGGACTGCTTTTTGAACATCGAATAGGTTCTTTTTGCGATGAAAGAAGCGACAAAAAGCGAGAGCGGAGTGAGCAAAACGACGATCAGGGCGATTTTTACGTTTACGGAGAACATAAAAATCAGCGTGCCGAGAATCGTGACTACTCCCGTGAAAAACTGTGTGAAGCCCATCAGCAGACCGTCCGAGAGCTGGTCGATATCCGTAATAATTCTGCTGACGATATCTCCGTGCTCGTGAGAGTCGATGTAGGCAATATCGAGCTTTTGCAGATGGCGGAAAGCCTGAACACGCAGATCCATTACAACACGGTAGGTTATGCGGTTGTTGATGACCGACATTATCCATTGTGCAAGGGCGGTTATGCCGATTACAATGCCGGTTTTAATAAGAATTACTATAATGCCCTTGATGTCTACATTGCCTTTGCCTATGGCAAGATCGACCGCTTTTCCGAAAAGAATCGGAGCGTAAAGCTGAGTTGCAACGACAACAACAGCAAGCAAAAGCGAAAGAAGCACAAGAAATTTATATTTTTCAATGAGCTTCAAAAGGCGGCGGAATGTTCCTTTGTTATTCTTCATTTAAACCGCCTCCTTACTTGAAAGCTGAGATTTGCAGATATCCCTGTATTCCTCGCAGTTTTCAAAAAGCTCATCGTGTTTTCCTATTCCGCAGACCTTGCCGTCGTCGAGGACAACAATCATATCTGCGTTTTTGATTGTGGAAAAACGCTGTGAAACGATAAAGACCGTCATATTCTCCGTGTCCGACTTGATAGCCTTGCGGAGTGCCGCATCGGTCGCAAAGTCGAGTGCTGACGAGCTGTCGTCAAGAATGAGGATATCGGGCTTGCGGACGAGCGCTCTTGCGATAGTTAAACGCTGTATCTGACCGCCGGAAAGGTTCTTGCCCCCTTGGAGAATTGTGGTGTCAAGACCTTCCTTTTCGTTGACGAAGCCGAGAGCCTGAGCGGTTTTCAGAGCGGCATTTATTTCATCATCTGTGGCGTTCGGCTTGCCCCACTTCATATTGTCACGCACCGTACCGCTGACAAGAGCCGCTTTCTGCGGAACAACGCCGACCAGCTCCCGAAGCTCCTCGGTGCCGTAATTGCGGACGTCCGTTCCGTTGACCTTGACAGCTCCCTCGCTGACATCGTAAAATCTCGGAATGAGATTGACAAGCGTTGTCTTGCCCGATCCCGTTGCGCCGATAACTCCGACCGTTGCGCCCCTCGGAACGCTTAGAGTTAGTGAATCAAGGGATTTTTCCTTTGATCCCGAATAAACTGCGCTCACGTTGTCGAACTCAACGGCAAATTTACCCTCGGTTTTCTCTCCGTTTCCGTCATTGACGGACGGCGACAGCTTGAACACATCGTTAATTCTGTTTCCGCAGGCGACGGACTTCGTGAGATTTATTATGAGATTTGAAAGCTTGATAAGCTCAACGAGCACCTGAGACATATAGTTGATGAGCGAAATCACCTCGCCCTGTGTAAGTCTGCCCGTATCGACACGCAGACCGCCGACGTAGATTATCAGAACAATCGAGATGTTGACGATGACATAGGTTATCGGGTTGAGATAAGCGGATATCCTGCCGCCGTAGAGCTGCATATCTTTAAGCTCACCTGAGTATTTTTCAAAATCCTCGATCTCCTGCTGTTCGTGGTTAAAGGCACGGATAACTCTGACGCCCGAAAGGTTTTCCCTTGTTATCCTCATAACGGAGTCGAGCCTGTTCTGCACCTTTTTGTAAATCGGCACAGAATAGAACATTATTCCGAACACAACAACGGCAAGCAGGGGAATTGAAACGACGAAAATGACCGCCGTTTTCGGATCGACCGTGAAAGCCATCACCACCGCACCGATCACAATGAACGGTGAACGCAGGAACAGCCTCAGAAACAGATTGACCGCCGTTTGCATCTGGTTGACGTCAGCCGTCAGCCTTGTGATGAGGGTTGATGTGCCGATCTTGTCTATTTCCGAATAGGAAAGTGTGTTTATGTGACGGTAGAGATCGCTCCTCAGCTCCTTGCCGAAGCCGACCGCCGCCTTTGCCGCAAAATACTGAGCCGTCAGTGCGCTGATAAAGCCGACAACCGCAAGAGCGACAAGCACCATTACCATTTTGAAAATATACGGCTTGTCCGAGTTTTTAATTCCCGTGTCGATGATAGCCGCAATTACAAGCGGAACGAACAGCTCGAAGCTTGCCTCAAGCATCTTGAACAGCGGAGCGAGAATACTCTCTTTTACATAGTGCCGCAAATACCTTAAAAGATCTTTCATAGTGCCTCCGTATTATATTTCCGTATTTCTTCGCCAGTGGAAAAGGAACTGCTGGGCGATTCCCTCAACTCCCTCGGTACATTCGGGAAGCCCCTCGGGGTAAAGCTCGGCCATTATTCGCTTTACCCAGACATCGACGGGGAACGCTTCTATCCGTCCGCAGCCGTAAAGCAGGGTACATTCGGCAACCTTTGCGCCGACGCCCTTGATTTTCATCAGATCTTCACGGCATTTATCCATATCCTCGTATGCAAGGGACGAAAGCTCAACCGTTCCGTCCGCAACCTTTTGTGCGGCGTCGATTATGTATTTTGCCCTGAAGCCTGCACGAAGCGGTGAAAGCTCCTCAACGGAACATCCTGCGAGCCTTTCTGCCGACGGAAAGCTGAAATCGCCGTTGCCGAGATCGTCGCCGAATGTGGCGCACAGCCTTTCTATTATTCCCTTAATTCTCGGAATATTGTTGTTCTGCGAAATGATGAAGGAGCAGAGAGCTTCCCATGTGTCCTGCCGCAAAATTCTTATTCCGCCGTATTCCGTGACGGCTCTGTTCAGCCACTTGTCCTCTTTCAGTTTTTCACATATTGCGGCATAGTCACGGTCGAGATCGAGATAATCCCTCCAGAATTTTTCATCGGAATCGCCCGTCACGGTGATCGTGCCGCCCTGCTGTTCGATATCCACGGCACGTCCGTCCGCAACAGCGTGCCACGCACCGTTCGGTTTTTGCACCCAGCGGAAAGCCTGTCCGCAGTCGAGAGTAAGCCCGATATCGAGAGCGTTGACTTTTTCAAAGATTATTTTGCCGCCGCAAGCTTCGTTTTTCATAGAAATCTCCTTTCGGCTGAATTTTACGGAAAATTATTCATTTTGTAACCTTTTGTTACAGAATACTTGTCAAGAGTTTTTTAAACTCTGTT
>JAXJRE010000175.1:0-10125 GCA_036310785.1 Acutalibacteraceae bacterium | reverse complement strand
GCAAGAGTTCAAAGATAGGAGAATAAACGATGGATAAAGAAAATATTCTTATGAGAATACAGGACTGCGGAGTTGTCGCAGTCGTCAGAGCTGAAAGCACGGATAAGGCGGAGCGCATTGTTGACGCCTGTATGGAGGGCGGAGTTGCGGCGATTGAGCTGACATTTACCGTTCCTCATGCCGACAAGGTTATTGAGTCGCTTGCCGTAAAATACGATCCGAAGGATATTATCCTCGGCGCAGGCACGGTAATGGACGCCGCAACTGCAAGAATTGCGATGCTCAGCGGCGCACAGTATATCGTCAGCCCTTATCTTGATCTTGAAACGCTCAAGATGTGCAACAGGTACAGAGTTGCTATGATGCCGGGCGTTATGACGGTTCGTGAGGCTGTTATGGCAATGGAAAACGGAGCGGACATACTCAAGGTTTTCCCGGGCGATCTTTTCGGTCCCAAGATCATCAAGGATATCAGAGGCCCCATTCCTTACGCAAAGATGATGCCAACGGGCGGAGTTAATGCGGATAACGTAGGCGAATGGATAAAGGCAGGAGCCGTTGCTGTCGGTGCAGGCTCGTCCCTGACGGCAGGAGCCAAGATCGGCGACTATAAGCAGATAACGGAGACGGCAAAGAAATTTGTTGCGAACATCAAGGCGGCAAGAGCCGAATTATAATATAATTACAGAATGAGGAAACACTATGTTTGTTGACATAGCAAAAATTAAAATTACAGCGGGCGACGGCGGCAACGGTGCCGTCGCTTTCCGACGTGAGAAATATGTAGCCGCAGGCGGTCCTGACGGCGGTGACGGCGGCAGGGGCGGAAATATCGTTTTCAAGGTGAACGATAATCTTGCGACTCTTGCCGATTTCCGTTATAAAAGAAAATATAAGGCGCAGAACGGCGCACCCGGTCAGTCCGGACACAAGAGCGGAAAAAGAGGCGAGGATCTGATAATTGAAGTTCCGAGAGGTACTCTTATCCGTGAACAGACGACAGGCAAGGTTATGGCGGATATGTCCGATGACGATGAGTTTATCGCCGCAAAGGGTGGCAGAGGCGGCTGGGGAAATTCCCATTTCAAAACGCCGACACGTCAGACACCGAGGTTTGCAAAGCCGGGCACTCCGGGCGAAAGCTGGGAGGTTTCTTTGGAACTCAAGCTCCTTGCAGACGTAGGACTTTTGGGCTTCCCGAATGTCGGAAAATCAACGCTTATCTCCGTTGTCAGCGAGGCCAAGCCTATAATTGCCGACTATCATTTCACAACCCTCACACCCGTTTTAGGCGTGGTTTCGATGGGCGAGGGCAATTCCTTCGTTATGGCTGACATTCCCGGCCTTATCGAGGGCGCAAGCGACGGAGTGGGACTCGGACATGAGTTTCTCAGGCACGTTGAGCGTTGCCGTCTGCTTGTTCATATCGTTGACGCCGCAGGCAGTGAGGGCAGAGATCCAATTGAGGATTTCAACAAGATAAACGAGGAGCTCGTCAAGTTCAATCCCGATATGGCTGAGCTTCCGCAGATCGTTGTCGGAAACAAGGTCGATCTTGCCACGGACGAACAGCTTGAAAGGCTTGAAACATACTTTACGGAGCGTGGATATCAGTATTTTACAATGTGCGCTCCGATCGCCGAGGGTACTCAGGAGATCATCAATGCGGTTGCCGCAAAGCTGGCGACGCTTCCTCCGATCAAGCGATATGAGAAAGAGGAGATCCCTGCCGAGTTCTTTGAAAAGAATAATGACGGTAAATTCACGGTCACTGTTCAGGACGGCATTTACAGCGTTGAGGGCGAATGGCTTTTGAAAATTCTACAGCAGTGCGACCTTGATGACTATGAATCGCTTCAATATTTCCAGCGTGTTTTACATTCAAGCGGAATTATTGATGCGCTTGTTGAAAAAGGAATTCAGGAGGGCGACACGGTTGAGATCTACGATCTTGAATTCGATTTCGTACCGTAAAAATATATGGAACGTTTTTTAAATGACAGAGAAGTAAAACCCAATGAATTAAGCCCTCTCACGCTTGCCTTTATCGGCGACACGGTCTTTGACCTGCTTGTAAGAGAGGAGCTTATCTGCGACGCAAACAGACCTGCAAACGACCTGCATCACCTTGCTGTTGAAAGGGTGAGAGCGTCCGCTCAGGCGAACGGCGTTGAAAAAATTCTTCCTATCCTCACCGAGGAGGAAACGGCTGTTTTCAAGCGGGGAAGAAACGCAAAATCCGGTCATCAGCCTAAGAATGTCAGCCGCTCCGATTACCATATGGCAACGGCATTGGAGGCGCTTTTTGGCTACCTTTATCTTCAAAACAAAATGGACAGGATAGTCGAGCTTTATAAACTGATATACAACTGAGGAGGATATTCATTGCGGAAAGATAATTCGCTGAGAAACGATTTGAAAAAATACAGCTTTAAAAAATTTGCTGTTGATAATGTTTATTTTTTGATAGGATGTCTTTTGTATTCCCTTGGCGTAAATATTTTTGCAATTCCCAACAATATAGCGCAGAGCGGTATGACGGGCGTTGCAATCATTATAAACTATCTGTTTCCGCAATGTCCCGTCGGCATGACCAGCTTTCTGCTCAATGTTCCGCTTATCATTCTTGCGTGGATATTTATCGGAAAGTTTTTCACGTTTAAAACCCTATGGGTAACCGCCATGCTGTCGCTGATAATTGACGGAGTTACTTTTACTATGAGCAAGGGCATAATCGGCCCTTACCACGGCGACAAGCTCCTTGCTTCGATTTTCTGCGGTGCTATGTGCGGCGCAGGATTAGCCTTGATAATCGTCAGGGGAGCAACCTCGGGAGGAACGGACATACTCGGTAGACTTTTCAAAAAAATCTGGCCGCATATGTCGATCGGCAGAATGATCATGCTTTGTGACGCGGCTGTGGTTATTGCCGCCGCAATCGTATTCAAGAGCGTTGACAGCGTGCTTTATGCCGCAATTCTCATCTTTATTTCGTCAAAGATTATGGATTTTATCCTCTACGGCACGGGCAACGGCAAGATGCTTTATATTTTCACGAAGAAGAAGGGAAAAGAGCTTGCCAAGGCTATCACCGAAAAAGGACACAGAGGCGCAACGATAATCGAGGGCGAGGGCGGATACACGGGCGAAGTCAGCGAGCTTGTAATCTGCGTTGCAAGAAGTCATGAAATTCCGCATATAAAGAGAATGTGCAAGGAGATTGATCCCGAAGCGTTTATCGTTATGTCGGAGGCCAATGAAATACTCGGTTACGGCTTCAATCCGCCGGCACTTGATGATTAAATATTGACAAATCAGCCTTATGAGTATATAATTTAAAAGTTAAAATATAAGGGATATATCTCCCGCAGAAAATGGTGATTTTATGTCAGGACATTCAAAATGGAGCACGATCAAGCGCAAAAAGGAAAAGACCGATGGCGCACGTGCAAAGGTTTTCACAAAGATCGGCCGTGAGATTTCTGTTGCCGTTAAGTCGGGCGGCCCCGATCCCAGCGTAAACACAAAGCTCAAGGACGTTATCGCAAAGGCAAAGGCTAACAACGTTCCCAACGACAACATTGAGCGTATCATCAAAAAAGCGGCAGGCGAGGGCAGTGCCGACAACTACGAGGAGATCATGTACGAGGGCTACGGCCCGTCAGGCATCGCCGTTATTGTAGAAGCTTTGACCGACAACCGCAACCGTACAGCCGGTGACGTAAGGCATTACTTCGACAAGTACGGCGGAAATATGGGACAGAGCGGCTGTGTTTCTTTTATGTTCAACCGTTACGGCGTTATCACGATCGAAGCTGAGGACGTTGACGAGGAGAAGCTCATGGAGGACGCTCTTGAGGCAGGCGCATCGGATTTCATCACCGACGAGGAGGGCATCTTTGAGATCCGCACAGAGCCGAACGATCTCGGCGGAGTGCGTGACGATCTTGAGGCAAAGGGATATTCCTTCCTTTCTGCCGAAGTTGAGTACGTTCCCTCAACATATACAAAGCTCACAAACGAGGACGATATCACCAATATGAACAAGATGCTTGATATGTTCGACGATAACGATGATGTTCAGAACGTTTGGCACAACTGGGAAATGGATTGACAGTAACATATGAATTGGAAAATTCTGTTCATATGGCTTATTGCAATCAATCTTATTACCTTTGCCGCTTTCGGAATTGATAAAAGAAAGGCGGTCAAGGGTAAGTTCAGGATCAGCGAAGCGACGCTTTTTGTGCTGTCGCTTTCAGGTGGTTCGCTCGGCGGACTTGCGGCAATGTATACGTTCAGACACAAGACGAAGAAATGGTACTTCAAGTTCGGCATACCGCTGATACTTGTTTTACAGCTTGCTGTTATCTGTTTTATATTAAAAAATTAAAGCTCGCTTTTTCGGCGAGCTTTTTTAGTTATTTCTTTTCGTTTACCGCAATCATAATTTCACAGGTGTAGTCAGGATTCTGAACATCGGCAGAGGGATAAACCTCAAATTCGATTCCGTTGCCGTATTCATAGACACTGCTTTGAGGGAAAAACTCCGAGCAAATCTTTTTGTAGGTCTCCTTAAACGCTTCGGGCATTTTGCCTTTGCACCCGAAAACGGCATAAGTATATGCAGGAATTTCTACGATCTCAAATTCGTCGTCTGTCAAAGGCGCACCGTTGTATTCTGCACCTATTCCGTAAGGAAAGCCCGAGCCTGCCATTTCGCCCGAAAAGCAGATACCGAGTATGCCGTGAAGCTTGCTGAAATCGGCAAACTTTGCGAGCCTTTCGATCGAGCTGTCGGAGCTTACCTCTGCCCAAAAGGCCGAGATGTCGGCTGTTGCAGTGTCACCCTGCGGCTTGTTGACCTGCTTTCTTTTGCAGATGACCTTGAATGAGTCTCTTTTTTCAATTCTGTAATCCATAAAATTACCTCCGTCTAAAATAAGCTTCACGGAAAGACGAGAAAAGGATCTGACGGTTTCACCGTGCTTCGCCTGAGAGGGAGTGATACCGTGAAATCGGGTGAACGCTCTTGAAAAGCTTTCGGGGGTTTCATATCCGTATTTCAGCGCAACGTCAATCACCTTAGCGTCGCTGTGCCGGAGCTCCTCGGCGGCACAGGTTAAGCGACGCATACGGATATACTCACCCAGCGAATAGCCGCATAATATGCTGAAAATCCGCTGAAAGTGAAAGGAAGACGAAGCCGCCTGCCTCGCTATCATTTCAAAATCCGTTTCCTCACACAGATGCTCCTCCGTGTAGTCGATCGCACGCTGTATTCCGTTTATCCAGTCCATATGATCTCTTGTATGATATAGTCAAGGCTACATCATACCCTTTCTAAATATTTACACTCACCTCAAAGATAACGCATACAAAAAGCTGAGGGAGCGTAGCGACTGAAGCTTTTTGTATGCGGCGCGCCGCGCCGAAGGGTCTGATTTGTGATACAATAGTTGTGAACACCGTGGACTTTTTATAAGATTTTGTCACATTGATGACTTAAAGGAGTGTATTGCCACGGATTTATTCAAAATGTTTATAGCTGGATAGAACGCTGTTTGCGATTCTTTATGTCACGCAAGTTTACGCGGATAATTTCCGGTGGCTCGGTGCGGTGTATCTTATTTTTTTTGGAGGTCTTTGTATGATTTATGTCGGTATTGATGTAGCCAAAACTACACACTACGCAGCTGTTATGGATTCGGACGGCGTTGTTCTCGTTGAACCGTTTGCATTTGACAACGATACTCCCGGATTTTCGAAGCTCATTTCCCAAATTGCTTCCTTTCCGCAAGAACAAATTATTATCGGTCTTGAATCCACAGGTATCTACTCTGAAAATCTGATTTGTTTTCTCTTTGATTCCGGGTACAAGCTTGCCGTAATCAATCCTATTCAAACCGCCACTTTGCGTAAAACTAACATCAGAAAAACCAAAACGGATAAAGTTGACTCTTTATTGATTATTAAATCTTTAATGGTCAATTCTTATCGCTTATACACCGAGCAGGATGCACAGTCACTGAAACTGAAATCTCTTTGCCGTTTTCGTCAAAACCTTAAAAAATCCAAGGCAAGACTCAAAATTCAACTTTCCGGCTATGTCAACATACTTTTTCCTGAATTGCTTTCTTTTTTTAAGTCCGGAATTCATATTTCTACCTGCTATACACTTTTGAAGCGGTGTTCTTCACCCGCAGAGATAGCCGCCTTACGCTTAGATTCTTTAAGCAAGCTCCTTTCAAATGCATCTCGCGGACGTTTCTCAAGAAGTACGGCCGAAGCCTTAAAAAGTCTGGCTAAATCCTCTGTAGGAGTGAAGAACCCCTACATATCCATCCAAATAGTTCAAACCATTCAACAGATTGAACTATTAGAACAGCAAATTGATGAGATTGAAAAGGTAATTAAATCTACCATGAGTGAATTGGATTCCGTTATTATGTCAATTCCCGGTATCGGTGCAATTGACGGTGCTATGATTTTAGGTGAAATCGGCAATATTGATCGATTTGCTTCCCCTTCTAAACTTCTTGCTTATTCCGGTCTTGATCCTACCGTTTGTCAATCCGGTAAATTCAAAGCCCGTTCCACAAAAATGTCTAAACGCGGCTCTAAATTGCTTCGCTTTGCTTTAATCAATTCTGCTTGGCAACTCACTCTGAACAATGATACCTTTTACGATTATTACCAACTGAAACTTTCTCAAGGTCTCAGCCACTACGGTGCTTTAGGTCATGTCGCTCATAAGCTTGTTCGAGTTATTTTTAAACTCCTAAAACACAATGTCATGTTTGATGCAAGTCGACTTGTTTAGTCTTAATTTTTATATTGACTTTTCATAGCTGGTCTCCTTTCCGTGTGAGGTAATTATATCAGCCTTATTAACATCTTTCATGACTTTTTGTGCCGTCTTATGTCAGTCAATTTTTTATCCGATCGGTTATACAACATAATTATACTGTAATAAAAAATTATGTCAAATAAAACTAATTTAAAATATATATTGACTTTTGCGATTTAAAGCGATATAATTTAGCTAAAGACGGGCAAGAAGCCCGTTTTGGATCTTTGAAAAGAAAGGAACAAAGATTATGAAAAAAGTATTGGCAGTTCTGCTTTGCATTGCAATGCTTGCAGGTTTTGCGGCTTGCGGTACTAAGACAGGAACAGACGAAAACAAGACATACAAGGTTGGCGTAGTTCAGCTTGTTCAGCACGAGGCTCTCGATCAGGCAACTCAGGGCTTCCAGGACGCTCTCAGAGAGGCTCTCGGTGACAAGGTTGCTATCGAGGTAAAGAACGCTTCAAACGACTCCAACGCTTGCTCAACGATCGTAAACGGCTTCGTTTCTTCAAACGTTGACCTCATCATGGCTAATGCAACTCCTGCACTCCAGGCTGCTGCACAGGCAACGACAACAATTCCTATTCTCGGTACTTCCGTTACAGAGTACGGTGTGGCTCTTGATATTCAGGATTTCAACGGCACAGTCAGCGGAAACATTTCCGGTACATCGGATCTTGCTCCTCTTGACAAGCAGGTTGAGATGCTCCTTGAGCTTTTCCCGGATGCAAAGAATGTCGGACTTCTTTATTGCTCCGCTGAGCCGAACTCAAAGTATCAGATAGATGAGGTTGAGAAGTTCCTCAAGGCTAAGGGCGTAAACACAACCCGTTATCCGTTCTCGGATTCAAATGATATTGCCGCTGTTACAACATCTGCTGCCGCTGCAAGCGATGTTATCTACATTCCGACAGATAATACTGCCGCTTCTTCAACGGGCGTTATCGACGGTATCTGCCGTCCTAAGAAGGTTCCCGTTGTTGCAGGTGAGGAAGGTATCTGCAAGGGCTGCGGTGTTGCAACTCTTTCGATCAGTTACTATGAGCTCGGTAAGAAGACCGGCGAGATGGCAGCTAAGGTTCTCAAGGGCGAAGAAGATATTTCAACTATGGCAATCGCTTACGACGAGAACTATCAGAAGAAGTATAATACCGAGATCTGCAAGGAGCTTGGAATTACACCTCCGGCAGACTATGTTGCAATCGGCTAAAAGTTAAAAATCGCTGAAAAAATCGTGGGGGCAGTAAACCCTGTTTCCACGATTTTTTATGCTTTTTAAAAATACAAGGAGATTTTATTCAATGGATGTTTTACTGAACATACTGAACAGTATGCCCGGCGCCGTAGCCCAGGGACTTATCTGGGGAATTATGGCGATCGGTGTTTATATCACCTATCAGATCCTTGATATCGCCGACCTGACGGTTGACGGCTCGATCTGTACGGGCGGTTCGGTCTGTGTTATGATGATTATCAACGGATACAGCGTTCCCGTTGCAATGGCCGCCGCAGTTCTGGCAGGTATGCTCGCCGGTTTTGTAACAGGCTTCATGCACACGATAATGGGTATTCCTGCTATTCTTGCAGGTATTCTTACTCAGCTTGCTCTGTATTCCGTAAACCTCAAAATTCTCGGCAAGGCAAATCAGGCGCTGAGCGTCAGAAAGTACGATATTCTGATATCTCTGCAATACCTGAGAAATGTTCCGATATTCAAAAACACGATATTGATTGTTGCGATTTTCGTCGTTGTAATCATTGCATTGCTGTATTGGTTCTTCGGAACGGAGCTTGGCTGTTCACTGCGTGCAACAGGCTCAAACATCAATATGAGCAGAGCGCAGGGAATCAACACCGGCTTTAACACCGTTCTCGGACTTATGATCTCGAACGGCATCGTTGCTCTTTCGGGTGCGCTCCTTGTTCAGTATCAGGGCTTTTCCGATGTTCAGATGGGACGCGGTGCGATCGTTATCGGACTTGCCGCCGTCATCATCGGCAAGGTAATTTTCGGCAAGATTTTCCGCACCTTCTGGCTTCAGCTTTTCGGAGTTGCTCTGGGCGGAGTTATCTATTATGTAGTTTATCAGACGGTTATCGGACTTGGCTTTGATCCCGATCTGCTCAAGCTCCTTTCGTCGGTGGTCGTAGCCATATTCCTTGCGGCGCCTCACCTTAAATCGACTTATTTCAAAAAGAGACCGAAGAAAAAGGAGGCGACCGAAAATGCTTGAAATCAAGAACGTAAAGAAAGTTTTTAATGAAGGCACGGTAAACGAAAAGGTTGCCTTGAACGGACTTAACCTTGTGCTCAACGACGGCGATTTCGTAACGGTTATCGGCGGTAACGGCGCAGGTAAAAGTACGATGCTCAATGCCGTTGCAGGCGTATGGAAACCCGATGAGGGATCTATACTGATCGACGGGATTGACGTGACCAATATGCCCGAACACAAGAGGGCAAAGTTCCTCGGCAGAGTTTTTCAGGATCCTATGATGGGTACCGCTCCCGATATGGGAATTGAGGAGAATATGGCTCTTGCTTACCGCAGAGGAAAGGGCAGGGGACTCAAATGGGGAATTTCAAAAGCCGAGCGTGAAATGTATAAAGAGGAGCTCAGAGTCCTCGACCTCGGACTTGAGGACAGACTGACATCAAAGGTCGGACTCCTTTCGGGCGGTCAGCGTCAGGCTCTGACCTTGCTTATGGCAACGCTGCAAAAGCCTAAGGTATTGCTTCTTGACGAGCACACGGCGGCTCTCGATCCCAAAACAGCGGCAAAGGTGCTTGAGCTTTCCGATAAAATTATCAACGAGCATCACCTGACAACGATGATGGTTACTCACAATATGAACGACGCTATTAAGCACGGCAACCGCCTTATTATGATGAATGAGGGCAGGATTGTTTACGACGTTTCGGGCGAGGAGAAGAAAAACCTTACGATTGACGAGCTTCTTGAGAAATTCACAGCCTCAAGCGGCAAACAGTTCGATAACGACAGAGCCTTGCTTTCAAGATAATTGGCCTTAGCGAAGAATAAAAATCCAAAGGCGTGTATCAGATTATTCCGATACACGCCTTTACTTTTGATACCGTTACATATAACAAAGGCAGATACACGGAAATGCCCGGTGTATCTGCCTTTTTGGTGGTGTGCTCGGCATGCGTAATAACTTGGCGGTGAAAGTCCGCTACAGGCTTGGCAGTAGGAACTGTTAGCCGAAGACAAGGGCGTCCGCCGTGAGACGGAGTCTTAAAGAAGTCGGAT
>JAXJRE010000174.1:0-9962 GCA_036310785.1 Acutalibacteraceae bacterium | reverse complement strand
GTTGCAACTATCCGTGCTCTTAAGATGCACGGCGGCGTTCCAAAGACCGAGCTTGGTCCTGAAAACTTAGAAGCACTTGAAAAGGGTATACCAAACCTTCTTCGTCACGTTTCAAACATCAAGAATGTTTATAAGCTTCCGTGCGTTGTCGCTGTCAACCGTTTCCCGACCGACACCGACGCAGAGATCGACTTCATCATCAAAAAGTGCAAGGAGCTTGGCGTAAACACCGTGCTTTCGACCGTATGGGCAGAGGGCGGCAAAGGCGGCGAAGACCTTGCGACAGAGGTTGTCCGTCTCTGTGAGGAGGAAAAGGGCGACTTCACTTTCTCCTATGACACAGAGCTGAGCATCGCAGAAAAGATCGAGGCAGTCGTCAAAAAGGTCTATGGCGGCGACGGTATCAATATTATGCCGAATGCCAAGAAGCAGATCGCACAGCTTGAGGAGCTCGGCTTCGGCAAATGTCCCGTATGTATTGCAAAAACGCAGTACAGCTTCTCCGACGATCCGACAAAGCTCGGCGCACCCGAACACTTCACCGTAACGGTCAAGAACGTTAAGATCTCCGCAGGCGCAGGCTTCGTTGTCGTTCTGACGGGCGACATCCTCACAATGCCCGGTCTGCCGAAATCACCTGCCGCAGAGCGTATCGACGTTGACGAAAACGGCAAGATCACCGGTCTTTTTTAAAAGATAACAGATAAAAAATAAACCTTTCGCAAGGCATAAAGTCTGCGAAAGGTTTTTATTTTTAAATAATCAGAATGTGCTTCTTCCGAAAAGTGCGTCAATAAGCATCATAATACGGAAAGCGATATCTAAAAAGAGATTTGAGAAGAAGTCGGCAATTCTTGATATTACTCTGATTTCAACCGTTGTTGAAGCGCCCGAAACAGGCTCGGTAACGGTGAGAGTTGTTTTGCCCGGTCTGTTGCCGTAAACAACGATTGAGCCGTCCTCGGGATCATACTCAGCAGTTGCAATCTGCTCGTTGCCGACCGAAACCTCAAGCTCATCAAAGTTATAGCATGCGCCATACGGACGGATAATGGGATAGTTCCAATCCATACTGCCGCTGACAACATAAAAATCGCCAAGCTCAATTTCTTCAATCGCTATCTTTGTCGCATCGGTTACATTGAAGCTAAACTCTGCGATGTCTTCATCAAAGCAAGCCAGATAAATACAGTAAAGCTTACCTGCCTCAACAATGAATGAAAAATCAAGCGAAGATTCGCTGTCGAAATAAGAATAATCAATATTTCCGTCGGAATCCATTACCGAGACGTCATCACAAGGCAACGTTGAATTGAGATTGTAGATACCGTCCTCTGTCGGCTTGAGAATAAAATATGCGCTCTCGCCTGTGAACGAATAAGAACCGTTCATTCTGATTTCAGGAAGATTATCGACCTTTGAAACGCTGAACGTTACTGTCGGCGCAGGAATTTCTTCCTCGAAGTAATCCTGATAATTTTCAAGCTCAACAGTAATACTTGCGTCCTTTCCCGCAACAAAATAATCCTCGTCGCTGAGGATATTGACATCAATCGGGAACTCCACATCATCTTCGGAATTGAAGTAGCTGACAAAAAGAGTTGAAACGATCGAATCGTTAAAATCCACCGAAACAGAAGCCATATTAAAGTCTCCGACTGAGTTGTCGATTGATGCAAAAATTTTGTAAACTCCGTCCTCGGGAATCGTGAGAAGGAAGGTCTTGTCTTTATCGACCGTCACCGTGTATTCCTTGTCAAGCTCCACCGTCGAAGATCCTGCGAATGAGGCTGTTGATAATGAAAACATCATTATAACCGCCAGCAAAATGCTGATTGTTTTTTTCATGTAACATTTCCCCCTTTGTAATTTTTCAGGAATTTTATTCCTGAAAAAATCTTAACACATCTATATGTAAAAATCAATATAAAAAAACGGTATTGCACATAAAATTTCTCTGAATGTGCAATACCGTAAATTTTAATTATTATTCTCTGTGCCACTTAACTCCCTGTGCGGTGTCCTCAAGGACGATACCCTTGGCTTTCAGCTCGTCACGGATTCTGTCGGCTTCAGCCCAGTTTCTGTCCTTTCGAGCCTGTGTTCTCTGCTCGATCAGAGCTTCAATCTCGCTGTCAAGGTCTTCCTTTTCACGGTTATATACCAAGCCGAGAACATCTGCCAGCTCGTCAAAAATCTTGATTGCCGCTTCAACCGTGCCCTTGTTGGCATTTGCGGCGATAACATTTGAGTTGATGTCACGCACAAGCTCGAACAGAGCCGCTATAGCGTCCGCCGTGTTGAGGTCGTCGCTCATCGCTTCAATAAACTGCTGACGGCGTTTGTCAAACATTGCAAGAATATCGCTGTCCGCTTCGCCCTCTGCCGCATTCTCAAGCGCAAAATCAAGGCTGTCACGGCAGGTGTAAAGACGGGAAAGGGAAGCCTTGCATTGCTCAATTATATCCGTGCTGTAATTGATAGGACTTCTGTAATGTGACGATATCATAAGGAAACGGATCGGCTCATAGCCGTATTTTTCGGCGACATCTCTTACGGTGAAGAAATTGCCGAGCGACTTCGACATCTTAACGTTGTCAACGTTGATGTATCCGTTGTGCATCCAATAATTTGCAAAAGGCACGCCGTTGCAGCACTCGCTCTGAGCGATCTCATTTTCATGGTGAGGGAAGATGAGATCCTGACCGCCGCAGTGAATGTCGATCGTATTGCCGAGGAAGCGTCTTACCATCGCCGAGCACTCAATATGCCAGCCCGGTCTGCCGTGTCCCCACGGGGACTCCCAATAAGGCTCGCCCGGCTTTGCACTCTTCCAGAGAGCGAAGTCCATCGGCTCTTTTTTGACCTCTCCGACCATAATTCTTGCGCCGGCTTCAAGATCCTCAAGCGGCTGGTGCGAAAGCTTGCCGTACTCGTTGAATTTGGAGGGGCTGAAATAAACATCGCCGTCAACGGCATAGGCGTAACCCTTGTCGATAAGAGTTGAAACAATGTCGATTATCTCGTCAATGTTCTCCGTTGCCTTGGGGTGAATGGTTGCCTCACGCACATTCATTCCCTTGACATCTTTCCAGTATTCCTCAATGTATTTTTCGCTGACCTGCTTATAAGTCAGGTTTTCCTCGTTGGCACGCTTGATAATCTTGTCGTCAATATCCGTGAAGTTCTGAACAAATCTGACGTCATATCCGATATACTCAAGAAAACGGCGCAGAACATCGAACACGCAGAGCGGTCTTGCGTTGCCGATATGAATAAAATTATACACCGTAGGACCGCAGGCATAGATCTTAACCTTGCCCTCCTCGACGGTTTTCAGTTCTTCCTTTGTTCTTGTGAGTGTGTTAAAAATCTTCATTGTATATCCTCCAGTTTCTTTTTAAGCTTGTCAATTTCGCCCTGCAATCTGCAAAGCTCCTGTGAAACAGGGTCGGGAATATGGATCTGGTCAAGATCCTGCACCCTCTCGCCGTTTCTGCGCACCACTCTTGCCGGGACGCCGACCGCCGTAGAGTTCTTAGGTATCCTATCAAGTACAACGGCTCCTGCGGCAATGTTGGTGTTATCTCCGACAGTTACAGGGCCGAGAATTTTTGCGCCTGCACCGATAAGCACGTTATTGCCTATCGTCGGGTGACGCTTTCCGATATCCTTACCCGTACCGCCGAGGGTGACGCCCTGATATACGGTAACATCGTCACCGATAACGGTGGTTTCACCGATGACCGTACCCGTTCCGTGATCTATGAAAAATCTTCTGCCTATCTGCGCTCCGGGATGAATTTCAATTCCCGTTTTTCTGACGCAGCGCTGAGAGATCATTCTCGCAATGAAAAACATATTGTGGTTATAAAACCAGTGCGCTTTTCTGTGGCTTCTGATCGCCTTAAAGCCCGGATAGAGCAAAATAACCTCAAGCGCAGAGGTAGCGGCAGGATCCCTTTCACGGAAGCTATTTATATCTTCTTTTATTCGATCAAACAACAGAATCCTCCTTTCGGCATCTGCCGAAGTATGAAAAAAGCCTCCGCCGCACACAGTACGACAGAGGCGGATAACCGCGGTTCCACTCCGACTTATTACTCTGAGTCCTGTAACGGGGACGGCCGCACAGAGATACTCGCCAAAGGTTTTCCCTCTGCGTGCTGGCGGGTGCATTTCGTCCGAACCTTCACAAGAGGCTTTCACCGTTACGCCTCATTCTCTGCTGTGTCAGTATCGGAGTACTTCTCCCGATAAACGCATTTTTCGTGTGACATTATAGCACAAAATAAAAATAAATCAATAATTTTTTAGAAATTACTTCCGTTCCAGCCCCACATATCGACTTCTTCATACTTAATATATACGTTTGAAGCGTCGATACCGAGCACGCTGCCGAAAATTTCGCAGATCTTCGCAGTCAACTTGTTTGACTGGGAATAGTCGATCTTGCCGAAAACCTTGACTTCGACATAGGCGATCGGCTTTGAATTGTCGCCCTTGAAATAAAGACGGCAATTATCCTCAAAGCTGAGCATAAGCCATTGCTCGCTCTTGCCCGAAAGTATGGATATTGCCTTTCCGAGCTCGCTTTTGAGAGTCAGCTCCTGCTCCCCGGAGATGGCAACATTTGTTTTTGTTGAGATCATCGGCATAAAAATCATCCTCTCATAGCCTTGATTTTTTCTCTGATAAGTTTTTCGCCCTCAACGGGATCGTTTGTATCAAGCACCGACTTTTCCATCGGGCACATATCTGTACCCTGTCGGTTTATAATGCAGTCCACTAATTTATCATATGTAAAAATAACGCTTTTATCATCAAGATATGCTTTTGCGTGTCTGCTTGTCACAGATGCGAATATTTCGGAAACTCCGTATTTTTCAAGCAGCATCGCCGCCGCCTTGCCGATAACCCTGTCTGCAACCGAAGCAGAGCTGAAGAAATCGGGATCATTATCAATCTTTTCAAGGATCGGAGCAACTCCCCTCTTTTCCGAGGTGTACTCGCCCTTTTCGCTCACGGCGGCAAAAGTCACATTATCTGTCAGCAGTGCCTTTGCTTTTTCTGTTGCTGTCAATTATTAAACCACCTTTTTTTGCCGCATAGATTATCGGAGGTATCACAAGAAGCTGAAGTCCGATACCGTAAACTCCCTTGACGGTTGCGGTAACGGCGGCAATCGCTCCGCCGCACTTGATGTTCAGCAGGTTTGCGGCAACAAAGAGCATTGCGGCATAAAACAGCCTGCCCGAAACCATTGAGGCGACAAGAGTTATTATTGCGCCGAATTTTTTGTCTTTCAGCCTTGCCTTATGATAGAGCAGTCCGCAGACCAGTCCGTAAATCGCAAGCTCGCCCATCATAAACGGAAGTCTCGGAGTTGCGGGCATTCCCGTTATAAAGTGGCTGATAAGCGGTGTGAGCAGTCCTATTGCAAAGCCATATTCGCCGCCGATCACAAAGCCTGCAAGAAGCACGGGAATGTGCATCGGCAGAAAGACCTCGCCCGCTTGCGGAATTCCCGTCAGGTGAAAAAGCTGAGGCAGTATTATTCCGAATGCAAGCATCAGCGCACCTGCGGTCATTTTCCGTGTCCTTATATTTATCTTCATTTAAGCTCGTCCATTTCCTTTTGAAGCCTTTCAAGATTTTCACGAATCTCAATCTTCTGCGGACATTTCTTTTCGCATTTGCCGCACTTGACGCAGTTCTTCGCTTTTTCCTTATCGTCCATTTCCGCCCAACGCTTCTTGGCATTCTCAAAGTTTTCGTATGCGAAGCACTTGTTCCAGATATCAAAATTCTTGGGAATATTAACTCCGAACGGACAGGGCTGGCAGTAACGGCAGTCGGTACAGCCGTTTCTCATCTTGCTGAGAATTTTTGCCGCCGCTTTTTCAACGAGCTTCTTTTCCTCGTCGGTCATCGGCTTATAATCGCCGAAGGTCTTGAGATTGTCCTCGACCTGATACATCTCAGTCATTCCGCTGAGAATGAGTTTAACATTGTCGAACGAGGCGCACCAACGCATCGCCCATGAAGAAAGCGAGCTTTCGGGATCATAGGCTCTGAAAATCTCGGCAACGTCGTCGGGGAGATTTGCAAGCGTACCGCCCTTGACAGGCTCCATTACGATAACGGGTATGCCGAGCTTCTCGGCAAGCTCAAGTCCTCTGAGACCTGCCTGCTCCCTGATATCTATATAATTGATCTGAAGCTGGACGAAATCCCACTTGCGTGCCGTGATGATTTTTTCGTATGCCTCGTACTCGTCGTGGAAAGAAAGTCCGAAATGCTTAATCTTGCCCTGAGCCTGAAGCTTTTCGATAACGTCAATTATTCCAAGCTCCTGAACGGTATTCCACTTATCCTCGTCAATGGCATGGAGAAGATAGAAATCAACGTAGTCAACGCCCATACGCTCAAGCTGTTTATTGATAAACTCCTCGGTATCGCTGATCTTTTCCTTTTCCCAGATAGGGAGCTTGGTTGCAAGCAGATACGAGCTTCTGTCGTATTTTTTCAGCGCCTTGCCGATGAAGGGTTCGCTCTGACCACCGTGATAAGGATAGGCGGTATCAAAATATCTTACTCCGCCCTCATAGGCACGGTCGATAAGCTCCTGCGCTCTCTCCTCGTCAATCTTTCCGTCCTTTTCGGGAAAACGCATACAGCCGTAACCCAAAAGTGAGGTTTCAACACCGATATTTTCAAAAGTTCTTTTTTCCATAAAAAACACCTCATCGGTTATATTATCATATAATTGTATATTTTTCAAGCATACGGGAAATAATAGCACATATTTTTCTTGAAATCCATTTTAGCTTATGTTATTATTATGTTAATTCTTTCAATGAACTGAGGGATAAAAAATGGTTGCGGAAAAAGAAAAGACCGAAAAGGCTCAGAAGCCTGTCAAAAAAATTGAAAAATTCATCTGGTTTTTTATCTCGGCGGTGATTGCCGCCGTCGGCACGCTTTGCCATATCAATAATGTAAAATTCAACATCTGGGTTAGTGTATTTTATTCTGCATTTCTGTTCTTCACCATCATAATGGCGGCACAGCGCACAAGCGTTGAGCGTTTCGGCTATGCCGACGATTCGAACGAGGGCAACAAATTGAAATATGCCCTGACCTCGATTCTCTATTACATATTCATTTTCGCCGCTGTCGCTTATGCTTTCCTCGCTCTTTGGGTGTCGGGAGTATTCTCAATTTAAGCATCAAACAAAATATGCGCTGACCGCTCCGTTTTGCATCAAAGCTTAACGGAGCGGCTTTATTTGTACCGTATCAATAATATCTCATAACTGCAACAACCTTGCCGAGTATCTCGCACTCGTCAACAATTATCGGCTCGTATGTGTCGTTCTCCGGCTGAAGACGGTAGTGTCCGTTCTCCTTATAGAAGGTTTTGCAGGTCGCCTCGTCCTCGATCATGGCAATAACGATCTCTCCGTTTCGTGCAAACGGAGTTTTTTCAACAATTACGAGGTCGCCGTCAAGTATGCCTGCGTTTATCATACTTTCGCCCCTGATGTGCAGACCGAAAAGCGGTTTATCCCTCGAAACATTGCCCGTGAACGGGAAATAGCCCTCGATCTCCTCAACGGCAAGTATCGGCGCACCTGCCGTAACCGTTCCGAGAATCGGCACCTGAGTTACATTCTCCGCCTGTCCCATTATTCTGATAGAGCGTTTGAGGAGCGGATCACGCTGAATATAGCCCGCCTCCTCAAGGGCGTCAAGATTGGACTGCACCGAAGAAGTCGAACGCAGGCCGACCGCCGCACCTATCTCACGCACCGAGGGCGGAATACCGTCCGCACTGCGCTGAACGAGAAATTCATATATTTTACGCTGAGTTTCATTGATTGACATAGTCTCAACTCCTCTTTTCTTGTTACGATAGCATTATAACACAAAAGTTTGTAAAAAGCAAACATTTGTTTGCCGAAATTCATAAAAAATTTTTCTTTATTTTTTTGTAATTTTGTGCTATAATTATATAAAAAAGTAGTTTTGAGGTCATATATGGTAAAATCCTGCAAAAAAACAGCAATTTTATTGCTTTCACTGATAATTTTCACTCTGTCGGCATTAACTGTCGCTTTCGCATCGGACGCTTCCGATACCATAAAAAACTTTTCAAACGGCGGCTCGGATATTATTTGTATTGCTCATCGGGGCGACTGGCACAGCTTTCCCGAAAATTCCGTTGAGGCGGTCAATGCCGCTTCGAATTTTGACGCCGTTTCGGTCGATGTCCATCTGACCTCTGACAGCAAGCCTGTGGCAATGGCCGATGAAACGGTTGACAGAATGTGCGTCAATCCTGATGGAAGCTCCGTAAAGGGTGCGGTTTCGTCCTTCACCCTCGCTCAGCTCAAGGAATTTTTTCTGCGTGAGGGCAACGGAGGCTCCGACAAGGTGAAAACCGACTGCCGTGTTGCCGAGCTTAAAGAGATTTTTTCTGCTACAAACAGCAAAACCGCAGTTATCCTCAACGTCAGCGAAACCGATTTCAAGACCGTTTACGACTATGTTACCGCCCTCGGCAAGAATGACGAAACGGTTTACAGAATCAATGCAAAGTCAAAAAGAATCGTTGAGCTGACAAAGGATATCGACAATATCACCGTCACGGGCAACTATCAGGGCAACATCATTTTCCTTGCAACAGCGGCAGTCAAAGAATGTTTTGGGAATAAAATCTATACAATAGAAATGGGAAGCACCAACGGCAACGGCGTTCTTTACGATAATTTTCTTATGAAACGCTTTGTCGGCGACAAGCGTGCGATGGTAAGCATGGTAAACGGACGCTGCGGCAAACGTCCCGACAACGAAACAGGCTGGGACGACCTTATTTCACGGGGTTACAGCGTTATTGAAACCGATTTTCCCGACGAGCTTACCGATTATGTCAGAAGAACCGAGGCGGCGGCGACCGACCTCGAAAAATATGTTGATCTCTATAAGGACACGGATCTTGCGCCTTACAGCACCGACACCGAAAAGAGCTTTGTTTCCGCTCTCGGCTCGGCTCAGGCGCTTATCGGCAATCCAAGCTCGCTGTCCGAGCTTACAGAGGCCCGCTCCGCTCTGAGATCGGCGCACGATTCGCTGACTGTCGGCGCAAAAAAGAGCGTTGCTCTCAAATTCAGCTTCACTCCCGGCAGGATAATTACGGTTATCCTCTGTGCGGCGGCGTTCACGGTCGGAACACTTTATTTAAGAAAAAAGAGAAAGGAAAAATGAGACATTTTCCGTCACACGACGGTATTGATACGGAGGAATCAGCATGGATAGCAAAGACGTTATCAGACTTCAGCGTGCCGATTATCCCGAACAGGTGGGCATCTCCTCAAAAACAATTTCAGAACTGCTTAGGGATTTCAAAGAAAACGACGTTGAAGTGCACAGCCTAATGATTTTAAGAGAGGGCAAGGTCGCATATGAAACATGGGCGGCTCCCTATGCTCCCGAATATCCTCATATGATGTATTCGGTCAGCAAGAGCTTCACCTCAACCGCAGTCGGCTTTGCCATTGACGAGGGACTGATGACTCTCGAAACAAGACTGATTGATATTTTCCCCGAGTACAAGCCCAAATCAAAGGACGAAAATCTCGAAAAATTGAATGTTCATCATCTGCTCTCAATGCAGTCGGGCAAAAATGTCAGCGTTTTCTCCGACAAGGCGAAGAACCACTGGATCAAGGATTTCTTCGACGCCTCGTGGAAGTTCACTCCCGGCGACGGTCACTGGCAGTATATCAGCGAAAATCAGTATATGCTTTGCGCCATGCTGACAAGGATAACCGGAATGAGCGTTGTCGAATACCTCACTCCGAGACTTTTTGAGCCGCTCGGAATTGATGTTCCTTTCTGGGAACACGATATCGACGGAATCGAGGCAGGCGGCTGGGGACTTTATCTTAAAACCGAGG
>JAXJRE010000173.1:0-2947 GCA_036310785.1 Acutalibacteraceae bacterium | reverse complement strand
GTCCTCCGATAATTTGATGGATTTGAACGCAAGCCTGTCAAGGCTTATTCCGCTGCGGTGACTTACTATTGCCATAATTATCGCCGCCGTCTGTTCATCGACATTGATAAGCTCAACGCTCGGCTGAACGGGAGCAGAGGGAGCTGTCGGAACGGGTACTATCGGCGAGGTTGTTGTCTTTTTCTTCTTTGCGGATTTGTCGAAAATCGCCGCAATGCCCTTAATGAACAGAGCGATGACCGCAAGAATCAGCAAGACCGTGCAGAAGCCGACAACCGCAACAAGAGCCGCTTTTGCGAAAGTCATAGCGTCATTCGAGCCGTAGATATTGGCGAAAACACCGAGAAGCTTAGGAGTAATATTCATATTATAAATCCTCCTTAATCAATTTTCTCAATGGAATATGTGAAGGTGTTTCTTGTTTTTTCGTCACGCTTGTCAAAGAAAGCTTCGGCCTGAGTCGGGAATGCGATGTAGGAAAGAACGTCCTCCTCGCTGTGAGCCTTGTCACCGATCTCAGCCTTTGCCGCTTCGTAGCCGTCGCCGAGAGTGTCGGCATATCTGCCCTCGATCGGCTTTTCATCGCCGAGAACTTTTTTGATAAGCTCGGGATCCATCTCTCCGGGAGCTTTGCCGTACTCGCCCTTGACATAGGCACGGATCTCCTTGGAAACATTCTTGTATCTCTCGCCTGCAAGGACGTTTGCGGTTGCCTGAACGCCGACCATCTGGCTCATCGGAGTGACAAGCGGAGGATAGCCGAGGTCTGCACGGACTCTCGGAGTTTCGGCAAGAACTTCTTCAAACTTGTCCATCTTCTTCTGAGCGGTGAGCTGTGCGACAAGGTTCGAAAGCATACCGCCGGGAACCTGATAAGTCAGGGCGTCGGTATCAGTTGAGAGTACAACGGGATTGAGAAGTCCGCTCTTGAGAGCGTCCGCCTTGACGGGCTTGAAGAAATCGTTGATCTGCTTGAGCACATTGGTGTCAAGTCCCGTATCAAAGCCCTCCTGAGTGAGAATGTAGTTCATCGTCTCAGTCGCAGGCTGGCTTGTGCCGCCCGAGAAGCAGGAAATAGCAGTATCAATAACGTCAACGCCTGCCTCAGCCGCCTTCTGCAAGGTCATGGGACCGAGTCCCGTTGTGCAGTGCGTATGAAGGACGATCGGGAGCTTGACATTTTCTTTCAATGCCTTAACGAGCTCGAATGCCTCTTTCGGGCTGATGATACCTGCCATATCCTTGATACAGATGGACTGAACGCCCATGTTCTCCATATCCTTTGCGAGCTTGATATAAGCCTCGGTATTGTGAACGGGGCTGAGCGTGTAGCAGATAGTACCCGAAGCGTGTGCACCCGACTTGATCGCCTGATCTACGGCGACCTCAAGGTTTCTGACGTCGTTGAGCGCATCAAAAATTCTGATGATATCAATTCCGTTTTCGACGCTCTTTGCAACAAATCTCCTTACAACATCGTTGGGATAGTGCTTGTAGCCGAGGAGATTCTGTCCTCTGAGAAGCATCTGAAGCTTGGTGTTCGGGCAAGCCTTGCGGATTTTTCTGAGTCTCTCCCACGGATCCTCGTTGAGATAACGCAGACATGAATCAAAGGTTGCGCCGCCCCAGCACTCAAGCGAATAGTAGCCTGCCTTGTCCATCGTTGAAAGAATGGGCTCAAAGGTTTCAAAAGGCATTCTCGTAGCTATCAGCGATTGCTGAGCGTCACGAAGTACGGTTTCGGTTAATTTAATCTTTTTCATAGCTTTGCCTTCCAATTAAAATACTTTAATTTTAGAATGATATTTTTGACGAAATATATTCATTCAATTCGTCGATCGGCAGACGAACCTGCTCCATCGTGTCTCTGTCACGGACGGTTACGCAGTTGTCCTCGAGCGAATCAAAATCAAACGTTATGCAGAACGGAGTTCCGATCTCGTCCTCACGGCGGTATCTCTTGCCGATTGAGCCTGTCTCGTCGAAATCGACCATAAACTCCTTGCTGAGCTTCTCATAAACCTTGAGTGCGTCGGCCGAAAGCTTCTTGGAAAGAGGAAGAACTGCCGCCTTATAAGGAGCGACCGCAGGACTGAGATGAAGCACAACTCTTGTATCGTTCTTTTCGGCGTCGATGACTTCCTCGTCATAGGCCTCGCAGATAAGCGCAAGAACTGTTCTGTCAAGTCCGTATGTGGACTCTATTATAAAAGGTATATATCTTTCATTGGTTTCGGGATCAAGATAATCCAGCTTCTGACCGCTGTATTCCTGATGTCTTGTGAGGTCGAAGTTTGTACGGTTGTGCGTGCCGTTGATCTCACCCCAGCCGAACGGGAAGAGGAATTCGATATCGCAGGCCGCCTTTGCATAGTGAGCGAGCTTCTCATGATCGTGGAAGCGAAGATGTTCTTCGGCAATTCCGAGATCAAGATAATACCGGTGTCCGTAGTTCTTGAAATATTCGTAAAGCTCGGTGTCCGTACCCTCCTTACAGAAGGTCTGGAACTCCATCTGCTCAAATTCGATCGGTCTGAAAGTGAAGTTGCCGGGAGTGATCTCGTTTCTGAAAGCCTTACCGATCTGACCGATGCTGAACGGGAGCTTGGCTCTCATACTGCGCTGTACGTTGAGGTAGTTTACATACTCGCCCTGTGCGTTTTCGGGACGGAGATAAATGATGCTCTTAGCGTCGTTTGTAACTCCCCTGTATGTCTGGAACATAAGATTGAACTCTCTGATGTCCGTGAAGTTGTGCTTGCCGCAATTCGGACAGGGAATTGAATGAGCCTTGATGTATTCAAACATTTCCTCTTTCGTCATACCGTCGGCGTGAGCTTCGGGATCGAAATCGTCAATGAGGTTATCGGCTCTGTGACGCATTTTGCACTCCTTACAGTCAAGGAGCGGATCGGAGAAGCTGGCGATCCGCTCCTTGACTGTAAGG
>JAXJRE010000172.1:0-11659 GCA_036310785.1 Acutalibacteraceae bacterium | reverse complement strand
GTTCCGATGTAACCGTAGATTGTGAAGCCGTCAATCTTTTCCAAACTGTCATATCCGAAAGCCTGCGTTCCGATTTCCTTTACAGACGACGGTATAACAACGGATTTCAAGCCGTAGCAATCCATGAACGCATATTCTCCGATGCGCTCCAAGCCGTTATTCAAGCTGATACTTCTCAATCCGGAATCTATAAACGCATTTTTTTCGATTGTTCTGACCGATGAGGGAAGCGTAATTTCTTTCAAATCTAAGCAAAAATCAAATGCATTTTCCGGAATTACAGATATTTTATTTGTAAAAGTTACACTTTCAAGATAATTGCACATTTCGAACATATATGGACAAAGAGCACAACCGATTTTAGCAGTTTTAACCTTACTTTCGGAAAATACGGAATGAGCGTCCTCATCAAAAACAACATTAGAAGGAAGATCGAGATCGGTTATTTGAGTTAAATAAAAAGCCAAGCTTCCGATTCTGATTTCGCCTGAGCCGTTAAATGTTATGTTTTGAACATTATTCGGAGTATAACATCCTGCAAAGCCCAAATCATTTACAATAATCGGATCAGTTCCTGTTGCGTTAAATGTAACATTTTTTACACATTTAAAATCAGGATCATATTCAAATCCATATGTGGGCGCATTCTCTTCGGAACGCAAATAATAATACTGTCCCTCTTCAACCACATCTCCGCTGTTCAGAACAACATCAATAGTTCCATCGTCATTCTCAATCGGAATAAATGTAAATCCGTTCTCCTTGGCATATGTCTCTGCCGCCGTTCCGATGTAACCGTAGATTTTGAAGCCGTCAACCTTAGATGTTTCGCCAATATAACCAAATGCTTTTTCACCTATATAGGTTACACTTTTGGGAATTCTAACGTAAGTTAAATTATCATTAAAGAAGAAAGCCTTTTCATCTATTGTTTCAAGACCGTCATTCAAATCTACTCTTTTCAATCCGCTGAGTTCAAAACTGTATTTTCCTACGGATTTTAATGTTGACGGAAATTTAACATAAGTTAAACCATTCGTCACACCAAAAGCATCATTTTCGATGATCTCCAATCCTTCATTGAGTTCAATGGAGTTTAGACCTGAATATTCAAATGCGCTGTCACCGATTTTTTTAACCGAAGCCGGAACTTTAATGTTTTTTAATCTTCCGCAATACTCAAAAGCACACTTCGGTATTTCCTCAACAGTACTACTATTTAAAAAGTAAACGCTTTCAAGGTATTTACACTCAGAAAAATTACCTTCACAAAGAGATCCGCCAATTTCAACCGATTTAACGGCACAATTATTAAAGACGTCTGTTGCTCCCTCGTCGTAAACAACATTTGAGGGAATGTTAAGGTCTGTAATTTTAGTATCGCGAAAAGCACCTTGACCGAGTCTGATTTCGCCGGTACCGTTAAATGCAACACTCCAAACATTATCCGCCCAATAGCTTCCGGAGAAACCGTCTTTTTTAATAATTACAGGTTCCGTACCGTATGCATTTACAACTACACTGTTTATACATTTAAAGTTTGGATCCTTTGGATATTCAATAGAGCCTTCAACGTGTTCCGAGCTGAATTGTCCCTTTTCAACTACATCACCGCTGTTCAAAACGACATTGATAAGATCGCCGGAATTGTCAAGCGGAATGAATGTAAATCCGTTCTCCTCGGCATAGGTCTCTGCCGCCGTTCCGCTGTAACCGTAGATTGTGAAGCCGTCAACCTTACTCATACTATTGTATCCGAAAGCTTTTGTTCCGATTTCTGTTACAGATGACGGAATTACAACAGTTTTTATAGATGTATCCGCAAAAGCATATTCACCGATTTTTTCCAAGCCTTGGTTTAATACAACCGTTTTCAAACTACCGAGCCGAAAACTACTGTTTCCTATTGATTTCAAAGTAGACGGAAGCTTTATGTAACTTAAACAAAATGCAACATTGAAAGCGTTATCACCGATACTTTCTAAGCCCTCATTAAATACAATATTTTCAAGACCATTATATGAGAAAGCTGAATCATCTATTTTTTTAATCGTGGAAGGAATCGTTATTGACTTTATTTTGCTACAACCGTCAAATGCATAGCGTGGGATTTCTTCAGAAACAAAATCATCTGTAAAAGTTACACTTTCAAGATATTCACATTCTGTAAATATGCCCTCAGAAAGAGCACAGCTTATTTTAACTGTTTTTAAGCAGCTATCGGCAAAAACTCCAAAAGCATCCTCATCAAAAACGACATTGGAAGGAATATCAAGATTTGTTATTTCAGTTTGAATGAATGCTTCTGATCCGAGCCTGATTTCACCGGTACCGTTAAATGTAATGCTCCAGACATTATTGCCGAAGTCAAAACCGGCAAAAGCATACCTTTTAACAATGATCGGTTCCGAGCCGTAGGCATTAAAAACAACGCTATTCACGCACTTATAGTCAGTCGGATCATAATCATTTTTTGTGTAATACTGTTCCTCTTCAACGACGTCTCCGCTGTTCAAGACAATATCCAATCGCTCACCGGCATATACGATAACACTCATACCGATCAGCATACACACCGCCATGAATACTGCCGCTGTTCTTAACCAAAACTTTTTCATCTAAAATTCCTCCCAAAATTAAATAATCGATTTACTGATATATAGTTTAGTAATTAGCCACGATCGTCAATAACATTTTGACTGTTTATACTTTCCGGAACATAAAATGATGTGTTTATACTGTAATCTCCCGTAATATTAAAGTCTACTCCCCCATTATAAAAGAAGAAATAACCGACATTAGGAATATTTTCATTAGAAACATTTGATTGTATAATATAATATCCCTTGCAATTATTTAATATTATTTCAGACGGTTTATAAGAATTTCCTTGAACATAATACAAAGGATTTGTATTAAAACTGTTTCTAAAAGCCCAAAACTCACAGCAATCAAACAAAAAACTCCAACAGTGCTTGTTATAATTTTTAAAAGGACCAATATAGTTAAACTCCTCTGGATTATCACTATTTTTTTGCAAGAATTTACAATTTCTGAATACAACGTTTGAAATAGCATATCCACCTGAAACCCATCCATTTTCAAAGTCCTTAGAAACATAATCATTTCTGGCAATTGCACTTCCTATGAATTTGGGACACGCAGGATAAATATTTTCGTTTTGCTCCTCTGAATTTAAAGGGAAACAAACAGCATCACCAAATACACAATTTTCAACTAAAGCGTGAAAGCTTCCATTGAGAATGAAGAAACAAAAATGTTCTGGATTACTATATGAATGCTTCTCGTTTCCTTCACCTACAGTAATTGTTGAAGAAGAAAGTGGAGTTGCAATATAATCCTTTACTTCTACTCCGCCGCACGTGCTAAGGTGAAGAAAGTTTCCTATATTCTTTCCACGAATATGTTCAGCCTTTGCATCTAACGTATAACCGCCAAAAACAAGACCGTCAAAGCAATTGTCAATAACCAAGTTGTAATATCTGTTATGCTCCATTTTATAGTCTTTCGATCCGCCCATTTGGTGAATCGCAGCACCAGTTGAATTTTTAAGCGTACAATTCTCAACGGTTATATATGATGAACCAATATTGATATAAAAACAATGGTTTTCTTCTCCATATGAAAGAGAGTTATCAACACAACCGCCGGAAATAAGGACTCGCTTGGAATATTTAAAATTATATCCAAATACAGTCCTTGAAAGATTACAATCAATAAAGCTCCAGTTCATATCAGTGTCCCGAAACCATGTTTTAACATTCATGTGAACACCGCTGCTAAAGCCATCCATATTAACATTATAAACTGTCATATTACGAGGGAAAATACATGCTTCTGTGTATGCATTAAAGTGAATACCCTGATCTGGAAAAAGTACAGCACCGTTTTCGTATTTGGCTCTGCCTTTCATTTTAAGATCACACAGTTCAATGTTTCGAACATTTGCAACAGTTGAGTTTCCAAATAGATTCAACCCATTGGGAAATGATTCAGTCATAATTCTAATTTCCGAACCGTGACCAATCAGGCAAATGTTTGATTTGTTAAAGCATAAAGAATTGCTTATCAGATACATCCCGTTATCTCTGAGATGAATATTCATCATTTCATCTGTATCAAAGTAATTGATAATAGAGTTGATAATCTCTGTATCATCAAAGTATTCGAAAACATTTCCATTCAGAACATCCTCAATTTCATCAGGAGCATATCCGATTGAATCACCGAAAGAAAAGTTCATTCTCTTCATAACTGCGTAAAAATAGCTGTTCTGGCTGAAAACTGATTTTCCGCAGCGATAAATAGAACTTCCCGGAATTATAGCTCCATTGGAAAAGTCCTCCGTGCCGGTTCTCTGTTTGATTTCAAAGAACGACGGCGAAAGAATAACATCTTCTTCATATTCCCACTCGAAAGGCTCATCATCAAAAGTGAACAAATACTTTTTTCCGTTCAAAAACATCAAGTCATTTTCGGTTGGATCAGACATTGATAAAATGTCAGTCATTTCTTCAACAACGAGCGTATTTTCCGGAGTAAGTACATCCGGATTAAGCTCATTTTCCGAAGCATAACCTGTGTACCACATCGGTCTGAGGAAAGTAATTGCTTTCGGATTGGCGACAATCGCAGCTAATGCGGCACTGTTTTCACAGTGTATTGTTAATTCTGCAAGTCCTTTTGTATCGCCCGATATGGTTGATGTCACCAACGGAGAAACAGAAGTATCATCTTCCAGATCAATATTCATTTCATATGATGACGGCACACAGAAGCCTGCTCTCGATTCAGGTCTTGTAGTTCCGTCATCGCCCTGAATCCAATACATTATCGCCGAATAATCCGAATAAAGTAAATCTTCATGCGGCAAGCTCAGGGTACAAACCGCATCGTTTCCGTTAACTGTAAAAGCTGTTGAGTTAAGCGGAATATCAAAAGTATTGATACCGCGCTTTCTCCAAAGCTCTTTTGAATTATTAAAATTCTGTTCTGTAATATCTAATTTCAATATAATCATTCCTTATTAAATATATTTAATAAGTCACTGAATATACCGTTTTTATAAAGCCGACAGGCAAAAGCCACAGGTTGATTATCGGCATTATAAAGTCAACTTTTTTTCATAAACAGTCAATGATAGCTGACTTTTTCGGTCTTTCTCAGTGACTTGTTTACAATAGCATCTTTAACCATAGTCGAATATGAACGTTCAAAGATATTCGGCTAAATCCCCCATTTTTTGCCAACCTGCAATTTCATTATATACGAACATTTGTTCTTTGTCAATAGTCTTTTTAAATAAAATATCGGCATTTTTAAAAAAAAACATAAAAATTTTAATATTTACGCACTAAATAAGTTAAAATCGACTAATTTTGCTTTCTGACGATCTTATACTCGTCATACGGATCGTAATAAGGGCAGTTATAAAAAGAAGCGCTGATGAACTTCATATATTCGTCCTCGTCAAGATCCATCTGACAATAGTAGGTTTCGCTTTCCTCGTCATAGATAAAATTGTTGCAGTCCTCGCAGTTAGTAATTTTCATAAAACCACCTCTGTAAATATGATATACTTCATCAGCGTTAGTGTCAAGTGTTTATTTATAATTAGAACAAAAAAGAGCCTCCGCACAATGCGAAAGCTCAAAAACTAAATCAGTTTTGTTTTCATATATTTCAAAATCTGCTTTTCTCTGCGGCTGACCTGCACCTGCGTCATTCCGAGCGATTCGGCGGTCTGCGTCTGAGTTTTTCCTGCAAAATAACGCTGTTTGATAAGCTCCCGATCCCTTTCGTCAAGGCGGTCTATCACCTGATGAACGGCAAGATTCATCGAAACGCTTTCCTCATGGTCGGGCACGGGAATGTCAAACTGCGAATCGGAATCGTCGTCGCTGACCGTAAGGCTCAGAACGGGCATCGAAGCCGCAATAGCCTGAGCCGTTTCAAATTCATTGTAGCCGAGCATTTTGCTAAGCTCGCCGACCGTCGGTTCACGGTCAAATTCTTTAACAAATTTGTCCCTTTCATAGGCAATCTTTCTTCCCTTTTCCTTGATCGACCTGCTCACGCTGACCGTTCCCCCGTCACGAAAAAGCCGCTTTATCTCTCCGAGTATGACAGGCACGGCATAGGTCGAAAACGAAAATCCGAGATCCTCTTTAAAGTTATCGACCGCCTTTATCAGCCCTATGCACCCTGCCTGAAAAAGATCGTCGTATTCAATGCCTTTTCCGCTGAACTTGTGAGCACATGAATGAACGAGACCGATGTTTTTTTCAATCATCTCGTCCCTGTTTATTTCCGAAAGGATCATTTTTCCTCACGCCCGCTGATTTTTTTGAGCATTGTAACCGTTGTGCCTCTGCCCTCCTTCGACCTTACCGTTACCTTGTCCATAAAGCTTTCCATCACGGCAAAGCCGAGACCGGCACGCTCGCCGCAGAGGGTGGTGAAAAGAGGCTCCATCGCCTTTTTCACATCGGCAATGCCCACCCCCCTGTCACGCACCGAGATTTTGACGGTATTGTCCTCATACACGGCGGCATATATGTAAATCTTACCCACACGGTCGGGGTAAGCGTGGACAATGCAGTTGGTCACCGCCTCGCTCACCGCCGTTTTGATGTCGGTTATCTCATCGACCGTCGGGTCAAGCTGAGCCGCAAACGCCGCAACGGTCGAGCGGGAAAAAGCCTCGTTGACCGACCTTGAATCGAGTGACATTCTGAAATCATTTTTTGCTTTCATTGCAAACATCCTCCCTTTTGCTGATTTTTGCTATTTTCTCAAGACCTGCAAGCTGCATAACCTTATATGTCTGCGGCGAAAGATTGGAAACAATTATTCTTCCGCCGAACGGCGACATAGTTCTCACCCTGCCCATAACAAGTCCGACTCCCGACGAGTCCATAAATGTGACGTCTCCGTAATCGAGCTTGAGTACCTTGGGCTTGTACGTCTGGATTGCGTCGTCGATCTCCATTCTGAGTACCGAGGCAGTATGATGATCTATCTCTCCCTCAAGGAAAGCCGTCACCCTCTGCTCGGTCGCTATGATTTTTACAGGCATAAAAATACCCCCTAATTTCAAACAGTAAAAAACGATCCCTTACCCATAAGGATAAAGGATCGGGTTAAAATATTTTGTTGAAGTGTGGTAAAGAAAAACAAATATTATTGTTGTATTTGCGATATCAACGGTCGGATTATGCCGTCAGCCGATAGTTTTCTTGATATCCGAGGCAAGATAAAGCGATCCGCAGACAAGAATGACCTCGTCGATTTTGGCTTTCTTCACAGCCTTTTCATAGGCTTTTTCGGGAGAGCTGATTGCCTTAACCTTTTTGCAATACGGCTTGACCTCAGCGGCAAGCGACTTTGCGTCAAGACTTCTCGGATTTGATGCTTCCGTCGTGTAAATACGCTCACAGAGCGGAGCAATTTTTTTCACGGCATAGGAGTAGTCCTTGTCCTTCATCATACCGAAAACGGCAATGATCTTCTTATCCTTAAACAATGTGACAAGAGAATTGTAAAGTGCGTCGATACCCTCCGCATTGTGTCCGCCGTCAACGACCGTCAGCGGCGACCTTGAGACGATCTCCGTCCGAGCCGGAATTTTCAGCTTTGCAATTCCGTCAAGCATACTTTTCTGAGTGATGTTCCAGCCGTTTTGTTTGAGCACATTGACAGCGGAAGCGGCTGTTGCAAAATTATAAATCTGGTGCTTGCCGGTAAGAGGAATTTTGAAAGTACAGCCGTTATATATGACCGTTGAACCGTCAATTTCCTCACGGACAAGGCGCACCCTGCTCAGGTCGTGTGAGAAATACTCGCAATTTTTCTCCTTTGCCTTATCCTTAATATAGCGTTCAACGGTAAAATCAGGCTGAGGATAGCCGACAACCTTTCCGCCCTCTTTAAAAATTCCGCACTTGTGTTCGGCGATTTTCAGAAGGGTGTCTCCGAGGATATTGGTATGGTCAAACGAAATTGAAGTGATAACGCTGACCTCGGATTTTTTAATGATATTGGTTGAATCAAGCAGTCCGCCGAGGCCGACCTCAAGAACGACTATATCACACTTCTGCCTGAGAAAATACAGAAAAGCGGTAACGGTGATAATCTCAAATTCAGTCGGCTCTATGCCCTGTCCGGAAAGCTTTCCGACAACGGTCTTGACCTCGGAAATGATATCCGCAAGCTCCTGTTCGGGTATCATCTCGCCGTTTATCTGTATCCTTTCTCTGAAATCGACGATAAACGGAGATGTGAAAAGACCGACCTTGTATCCCGATTCTTTCAGCACGGACGCTATCATATAGCAGGTTGAGCCTTTTCCGTTCGTGCCTGCCACATGGACATATTTCAGTCCGTCCTGCGGATCGCCGAACGCCTTACAAAGAGCCTCGATGCGCTCCATTCCCGGACGGCTTCCGAAAACATCTCTTGAATGGATAAAATCCAACGCTTCCTTATAATTCATAGTATCACTCTTTTATAACATCGGGGACTATCGCACTAAGCATCTTCATCTTATTGCAACAGCCCCTTTTTGACTTTTATTTCTTAAACTTTGCAATGCTCTCGTCGATCATTGCAATCTTGTCTCTGAGCTTCTGAGCGGCTTCACGCTGACCGTCAACGACAGCCTTGGGAGCCTTTGCAACGAAGTTTTCGTTATTGAGCTTCTTGTCGATGAACTCAAGATCCTTGAGCACCTTTTCTTTTTCCTTATTAAGCCTTGCAATCTCCTGATCGAAATCAACAAGCTCGCCGAGAGGAATATAAATCTTTGCGTCGGCGGTGACAATACAAACCGCACCGTCAATCTCAAAGCTGTCGCCTATCTCCGCCTCGGAACAGGAAGCAAGTCTCTGCATAAATATTCCCGCTTTTTCAAAGGTATCCTTGTAGGCCGTTGCAATGAAATATTTTGCCTTCTTTGACGGCGGAACGTTCATCTCGGCTCTGCGGTTACGGATGGCACGGACAGCTTCCATAATTCTGTCCATCTCCTGCTCCTCAACGCTGAAATCGAACTCCTCTTTGTAAACAGGCCAATCGGATATCATTATCGACTCGCCCTCGTGAGGCAAGGTCTGCCAGATCTCCTCGGTGATGAACGGCATAAACGGGTGCAGAAGCTTGAGAGTGTTCGACATGATGTAAACGAGCATATCTCTTGCAGTCTGAGCCGCCTTTTCGTCGCTCGAATTAAGTCTGATCTTTGAAATTTCAATATACCAGTCGCAGAATACATCCCAGATGAAATCGTAAAGCTTCTGTACGGCGATACCAAGCTCGAACTTGTCGAGGTTGTCCGTAACTTCCTTTGTGAGGGTATTAAACAGACTGAGAATCCATTTATCCTCCAACGCAAGCTCGTCGGGAATATGCGGAGCTTTCTCGTCCTCGCCGAGGTTCATAAGGATAAATCTTGCGGCGTTCCAAAGCTTGTTTGCAAAGTTACGGCTTGCGCCTACCTTCTCGTCGGAGAAACGCATATCGTTTCCGGGGCTGTTACCCGTTGCAAGCGTAAATCTGAGTGCGTCTGCGCCGTACTGATCTATTACAACAAGCGGATCAATACCGTTGCCGAGAGATTTTGACATCTTTCTGCCCTGAGCGTCACGGACAATACCGTGAATGAATACGGTGTCAAACGGTCTGTCGTGCATATTCTCAACCGATGAGAATATCATTCTTGCAACCCAGAAGAAAATTATATCATAACCCGTGACAAGTGTGCTTGTCGGGAAATAATGTGCAAGCTCGGGAGTTTTGTCAGGCCAGCCGAGGGTTGAGAACGGCCAAAGAGCCGACGAGAACCAGGTGTCCAGAGTATCGGGATCCTGAGTCAGATGCTCGCTTCCGCACTTAGGGCAGACGGTCGGAGCTTCCTTTGAAACAACAACCTCACCACAGTCGTCACAGTACCACGCAGGTATTCTGTGTCCCCACCAAAGCTGACGTGAAATACACCAGTCCTTGATGTTCTCCATCCAATGATAATAGGTCTTGTCAAAGCGTTCGGGAACGAACTTGACTTCACCCTTCTTAACACATTCGATCGCAGGCTTTGCAAGCGGCTCCATCTTAACGAACCATTGCTTTGAAACCTTAGGCTCGATCGTGCTGTGACAGCGGTAACAAACGCCGACATTGTGGGAATAATCCTCAATTTTAACGATTGCGCCCTCTTTTTCAAGATCCTCGACGATCGCCTTTCTTGCTTCCATTCTGTCCATTCCGGCGTACTTGCCCCATTCGGGTTTAATGTGAGCGTCGTCGGTAAAGGTGTCGATTATCTCAAGGTTATGTCTCAGACCGACCTCGAAGTCATTCGGATCGTGAGCAGGAGTGATTTTAACACAGCCTGTTCCGAAGTCCATTTCAACATATTCGTCCGCAATGACGGGAATTTCCCTGTGAACGATAGGCAGGATAAGCGTTTTGCCGACAATATCCTTGTATCTCTCGTCGTTCGGGTTGACGGCAACGGCTGTATCGCCGAGCATTGTCTCAGGTCTTGTCGTTGCAAGCTCGAGGTAGCCGCTTCCGTCCTTGAACGGATAGCGAAGATGCCAGAAGTGACCTGCCTGATCCTCATACTCAACCTCAGCGTCGGAAATCGAAGTCAGACAATGCGGACACCAGTTTACTATACGCTCGCCCCGATAGATAAGTCCCTTATTATAAAGGTTTACGAAAACCTCTTTAACCGCCTTGCTGCAGCCCTCGTCCATCGTGAAGCGCTCTCTGTCCCAGTCGCAGGACGAGCCCATCTTCTTGAGCTGTTCAATGATCCTTCCACCGAACTTTTCTTTCCATTCCCACGCTCTTTTGAGGAAGCCCTCACGTCCGATATCCTCTTTCGTGATACCCTCCTGACGCATCGCTTCAACTATCTTCGCCTCTGTAGCGATGGAAGCGTGATCCGTACCCGGAAGCCAAAGGGTGTCGTAGCCCTGCATTCTTCTGTAACGGATGAGAATATCCTGTAAAGTATTGTCAAGAGCGTGTCCCATATGAAGCTGTCCCGTGATGTTCGGGGGCGGTATAACTATTGTATACGGCTTCTTGTCGGGATCGCATTTAGCATGAAAGTACTTTCCGTCAAGCCAGAACTGATAAATTCTGTCCTCAACATCTTTCGGATCGTACTGTTTAGCAAGATCTTTTGCCATTGATTTATTCCTCCCTGTATAACATAAATAAAAAAACTCGCCTCAAGAAGCTCTTGAGACGAGATAAACCCGCGGTACCACTCAATTTGTATTCAAAGAATACCACTCAAAACCTTAACGCAGCATTACGGGAGGGTTCTACGGCTGACGCTTTCTTCCCTCCGGCTCGGGAGCTACAAACTACATAACGGCTGCCGTCTTTCACCGACCGACGGCTCTCTTGAAACCGAACAATGCAGAACCTCTCCGTCATTGCCTTTAACAAATTAAATTTATTTTATCATCACGAAAGTTTTTTGTCAATAGAAATGATGATAATTATTCGATATGATACTTACAGAACATAATAATGCGGAATTATATCCTCGTAATGCCCGTCAGACATTCTGAAACCTCCCGGAATCGTGCCGAGCTTTTTGAAGCCGAGACGCTCATATAGG
>JAXJRE010000171.1:0-10630 GCA_036310785.1 Acutalibacteraceae bacterium | reverse complement strand
GAGAAAAATATCATGATATTGCCTCCTTTCACTTATAACACGTTTGAAACTGTCGAATTATTGCAAAGAGAAAAAATTTTATAAAAGATTTATAAGCTCCGCAACGGTAAAGCCGTCATAGAGCGAATTGTCAAGGATATCGAGGTTGACAGGGGAGTATTCGACCTCTTTTGAATAGCTGTAAAGAATACGGACACGGTCGTCAAAGCTGAGTTCGGGAAAGCTGTCGTAAATTCGCTTGGTAATAATGCAGGCAAAAATTCCGTATTTGACTTTTGTCAGCAAATCAAGATCAAAGCACGCCGTCATCATATAGCGCATTAGGTAATACTTGAAAAGACGGACAATATCATCCGAATATTTTTCGCTGTTGCGGTAAACGGCTTTTTCGTCGGAGAGGGAAAGCAGGAAGCTTCTGCGCTCCTCGCTGATAAATTCCATTTTTTCGAGTACCTTTATGAATTCGGAAAACGGTACGGTGCTGTCTTTGCCGAGCCAATCCACACAGTCGATACTGCTTTGAAATTCGGCGGCGGAAAACAGGACTGAGGAGAGCTTTAGTTTAAGATCATACCGTTTGTTTTCGAGAATTGAAAAAAATTCCTCACGCTTGTCGCTTAGAATATTGTAGATTTTATCCTTGCTCTGCGCCTTGCCGCCGAGACACACCTCGGTTTCGGGCGAAAGCAAGATCCTTGCCGCTTCGGGACAGCCGAGACCGAGACCTGTTTCACGGATATCGCCGTAATCGTCAAAGTATCTCGGAAAAAGACGGCAGGTTTCGCACAGGGCTTCCTCACCCTTCGCAAGCTGAATTCTGCAAAGCTTGTTTTCGTCAAGCAGGGGACAGCACCCGTCAACGAGAGAGAAAATATATCCGTCCTCGTCCGTTGTCAGATGTTTATCAAAAAACGGCTTTAGCGAGCCTGTTTCGTTTTTGTATTTCTCTGCGCTTTCACCGTCGATTTCAACGTCCCAGCCTGCACAGCAGGTATCAGGACAACGGTCGGCAACGCATTTAAAAGCGTCAAAAAATTTTGGTTTTATAACAATCATATAAATAATCTTCCGTTTCAGGCACAGAGAATAAAAAATCCGCTGTACTTTTTTAATTTGTTAATAAAATTGTAACACCTTGCCTGCTTTTGTCAAGTATAATAATAGCGTAAACAAGGATTCCCTTTGTGCAACTTTACGAGAAAGTCTGATGTAACCGAATGAACAACTTCATGCAAAAGCTTTATAATTTCATGTACGGCAGGTACGGCGTTGATAAGCTCACCGTGTTTCTGATCCTGCTCAATCTCCTGCTCAACGGAATAGGCTCGTTTATGCGAAACCGAATTGCCTATTTCATTTTCTATGTGCTGGCACTTGCGGTTTTCGGTTTTGCGGTGTACCGTGTACTGTCGAAGAATATCGAAAAACGTCGCCGTGAGGGCGAGTGGTTTGACAGACTTCTTGCAAGAACAAATTATACCGATAAAATCAGAAAAATGAGACGGTGGTTCAAACGGCAGGGACTTAAATTCAAATTCCGTAAAACGCACAGATTCAGAGTTTGTCCGAACTGCGGTGAAAACCTGCGTCTTTCCAAAAAGAGGGGCAAGCGTGACGTGACCTGCCCGATTTGCGGCAATAAATTTTCTGTTCACATATTATTCTGAGGAAGTGGAGTTTTGCTGGGGTATGTGAGGGCGTACAGGCCCGAAATGAAATTCAAGGACTATGACCTTTACAAGGGCGTTTACTGTTCGCTTTGCAAGGCGATCGGCAAAAGATACGGCTTGCTTGCAAGGCTGACGCTGTCATATGACTTTACTTTTCTTGCCATACTGCGGATGGCTGTCAGGGAGGATAAGGTGCATATGTGCCGTTCCCACTGTTCGTTTAATCCCTTGAAAAAGTGTTACGACTGTTCGGGCGGAAGTCCGGATATAAACTACACCGCCGATGTGTCGATGATAACATTTTACTATAAAATCAAGGACAACATCGCAGACAGCAGATTTTTCAAAAAATTGCTTTGTAAAATGTTGATGCCGTATGCAAATCATATATTCAAGAAGGCAAAGAAAAATAATCCCGTTATTGCCGAAAAGCTCGGCGATCTGATGAAAAAACAGGCTCTTGCCGAAAAAAACGGCGCAGGTCTTGACGAGGCGGCGGACGCAAGCGCAAAAATGCTTGCCGAAATGGTGTCCTCCGATATTGAGTGTTCGGATAACGAGGCGTTGAAAAGGCTCGGCTATTATCTCGGACGGTGGGTATATATCGCAGATGCCGCCGACGACTGCGAGGACGATTTAAAGTCGGGCAGCTTCAATCCGCTGAAAAAGCGTTATACTTCTCCCGATTTCAAGACTTATTGCGAGGAAATGCTGTCGCTGACGGTCGGAGAAGCAATAAATAATTTAAAAAAGCTGAAAATTTACAGATTTTATGATATAATAAACAATATTCTGATTTACGGTACCGATTACACGGCAAAGAAAGTAATTTATAAGGAGGTCGGCAGTTGTGAAAAATCCGTATGAAGTCCTCGGCGTTACATCGGCGGCGAGTATGGACGAGGTGAAAAGAGCATACCGTGACAAGGCTCGTCAGTACAGCGACGATCCTGCTAAGATGAATGAGCTTAACGCCGCTTACGATATGATTATCAACAATTTCAGTTCAAACCGCACCGACACCTCCTATTCCGATAACAGATACGCTTCCTCGGCAGGACAAACCTCCGAATTCGGAGATATAAGAGCGAAGCTTAACAGCGGCAGAATCGACGATGCGGAAACATTGCTCGACGGTATACCTTATCAGCGCAGAAATGCCGAATGGTACTATCTCAAGGGAACAATTCAACATCGCAGAGGCTGGCTTGAAAGCGCAATGGACAGCTTCGAGAAAGCAAAAAATATGGAGCCGGGCAATCCCGAATACGAGGCGGCTTTCAATCAGCTCAAGCGTGAGGCTAAGGGTGATTTCCGCAGGAGCAATCAGCAGGCCGACAATGACGGCTGCTGCAGTCCGTGCAATATCTGTTCTTCGCTGATGTGCGCCGACTGCTGCTGCGAATGTATGGGCGGCGATTTAATAAGATGCTGTTGACGGTGATTATATGAAATATACGGTTAAAACCGCTTTGGGCGGAATGTGTATCGGACTTTCTGCGGCACTTATGATGCTTTCCTCTGTCATTCCGTTCCTGATATATGCCATACCTGCTTTGGCGGCGATATTGGTTATGTTTATGCGAATAGAGTGTGGCTGGAAATGGGCGCTCGGAGTTTATGCAGGCACTTCGGTCGTGTGTGCGCTTGTTGTGCCCGAGAAAGAAGCGGTCGCTATTTACATAGCTTTGCTGGGATATTATCCGCTGATAAAACTGATTCTTGACAAGCTCCCGAAGATCATCGGTTATGTTGTGAAAGGCGCTTTCTTTACGGGCGTCATCATTGCAACCTACTATATAATAATGCACGTTTTCGGCATTTCTACCGAGCTTTTGGAGGAAGCTCAGGGCTTTATGATACCTCTGCTTGTTGTGCTCGGTCTGGCGGCATTCATAATGTACGATGTTGCTATCGAAAAGCTGGAGATAGCCTATTACCGAAAATGGCAGAAACAATTCAGAAAAGTATTTAAAAAACGCTGAGCAATTTGCTTGGCGTTTTTCATATCTGCCGACTTGTCCGCATAGTATTATTTCGTAAGCTCGGAGTAAATAAGCTCGGAAAGGAACGGTCGGAGAATGAGGAAATATTTTATGCTGTGTTCGGTGCTTATGGCGGCAATGATTTTGATGCCGCTCACCGCAATGGAAAAACAGCACAAAACCGTATTGACTAACGCTGAACAGCCCGTGAATACGGACAGCGGTGTAATCATCGTTATGAAATCCGAGAACGGAAAGGTTGAAAAAACCGATGTCAAGGAATACACAGTCGGTGCTTTGGCGGCAGAGATGAGTATGGACAGCCATGAGGAGGCACTGAAAGCTCAGGCGGTCGCTTGCTACACCTACGCTTTGTATTGCAGGGAGAATGCAGACAAGAATGAGCTGAACGGAGCGGACATCTCGGACGATTCAAAAACACATCAGGGATACATAAACAAGGACGAAAGAAAGAAAAAGTGGGGAGACAAATTTGAGGAGTACGAGGAAAAGGCGGAAAAAATCGTCAGCGAAGTGCTGGGAAAGCAAATGATATATGACGGCAAACCGATTTTAGCGGCTTATCACGACCTTTGCAGCGGAAGAACCGAGAGTGCAGAGACCGTCTGGGGCGAGAACATAGCTTATCTGCAATCGGTCACAAGCGACGGAGATAGGCTTTCGCCCGATTATGACAAAACGGTCACTCTGAGCGAAGAAAAATTCCGCACCGCCGTTCAGCTTATTGACGGCATCGAGCTTGCCGAGGATCCCGAAGAATGGGTGGGCAAAACGGACAGGACGGACACGGGCTTCGTACGCTCCGTGGAGATCGGAGGAACAAAGGCGGACGGAAACGATCTGAAAAAGGCCTTGGAGCTTTCAAGCAGAATTTTTTCGATCACATATTCCGACGGTAAATTTACGGTCAAAACCGTAGGCAACGGTCACATGGTGGGCATGAGCCAGTACGGAGCGGACTATATGGCACGGCAAGGCTCAAATTGGCAGGAAATTCTGAAGCATTATTATACGGGAATAACAATCGTATAATTATTCAGGCAAAAAATATCATATCTTCCTTTAAAATAATTTGTAAAAACTATTGCTTTTTTGTTAGAATATGTTACAATAAAGTCAAATTAACCAGCAAGGAGGTAACAACAATGGCTTTTAAAATTACAGAGGACTGCATCGCTTGCGGTGCTTGTGCCGATGAGTGCCCGGTAGGCGCTATTTCCGAAGGTGACGGCAAGTACGAAATTGATGCTGATGCTTGCATCGATTGCGGTTCTTGTGCCGGTGCTTGCCCGGTAGGAGCTCCCGTTGAGGACTAATTACCCGACTCTCGGATAAACCAATAATAATAAAGATCCCGTGTGTATCATCGTACGCACGGGATTTTTTCTGCAAATTTGCAATATTATTACTTTTATGTTGACAAATATATAGGCAGGAATTATAATAATAGAAATTCTAATTTTAGACTAAATGGAGGGCGCTATGACTGCGATAAAGATGATGGCGGTGGGACGGAAGCTTGCGAATGTTTACAGCGGTCTTTCCCTGCCGATTTGCAAAAAATACGGGATAAACCAGTCATGTTTTGATGTGCTTATGTTCTGCGCCAACAATCCCGAATACAACACCGCACGGGATATCTGCGCTGTCAGGGGAATAAAAAGCGGAATCGCATCGGTTGCTGTTGAAACGCTTATAAAAAAGGATTTGCTTGTACGCCGTGACGATACGTCCGACAGGAGAATAAGACGGCTGTATCCGACGGAAAAAGCGGACAGTATAATTGCCGACGGCAGAAAAATGCAGAATAATTTTGCCGCCGCTCTGCGTAAGGGTATTACTGCCGAGGAGGAGGAAATTGTGGAAAGAGTTAATGAAAAATTACTGGAGAATATAATGCTTTTCGCTTCGGAGGATAAAGAATGCTTGTAAAAATTATTATCTGCGTTGTTGCAGGTCTCGGCGCAGGTCTCGGAACGGGCTTTGCCGGAATGAGCGCGGCGGCGGTTGTAAGCCCGATGCTCATTACTTTTTTGGATATGGATCCGTATCTCGCCGTCGGAATCGCCCTTGCCAGCGACGTTCTGGCGAGCGCAGTTTCAGCCTACACTTACGGAAAGAATAAAAATCTTGATATCCGCAACGGACTGATTATGATGGCGGCGGTGCTTTGCTTTACGCTTGTCGGCAGCTATGTTGCAAGCATTGTGCCGAAAACGACAATGGGCAATTTCTCTGTATTTATGACCTTGCTTCTCGGTATTAAATTTATCGTGAAGCCTGTAGTTGCGCCTAAGTCGAGACTGGAAAAAGCTACGGCGGCTCAGAAGGCGATACGTTCGGTGATCTGCGGATCAATGGTAGGCTTTATCTGCGGCTTCATCGGCGCAGGCGGCGGAATGATGATGCTTCTTGTGCTTACTTCCGTGCTCGGATATGAATTGAAAACGGCGGTCGGAACAAGCGTATTTATTATGGCGGCGACTGCGCTTACAGGCTCGGTCAGCCATTTCGTGATAGGCGGAGTGCCGGACATTACGGCTCTGATAGCCTGCGTTTTCTCAACGCTTTTGTTCGCTCTTATCGCTTCGGTTATTGCAAATAAGGTTTCGGCAAAAACACTTAACCGTGCAACGGGAATCGTGCTTGTTATTCTCGGTGCGTCAATGATAATTGTGAACAAGGTGAAATAAATCCCGGCGGACTGCTGTGACAAAGCGGCAGCCCGTATTTTTTGACATTATGAGTTTTTCGTTGTATAATGTATAAAATTGTGTTTACGGAGGCGGCGAAGTGTCGGATTTTAAGTATGAATATCTCGGTTCGGGTATAAAGGTCGCCGTTTCAAAGGAGCACTCGTTCGGCACGGACGCTGTTTTGCTGGCGGATTTCGCCTCTCCGAAAAGAAATGAAAAGGCCTGCGACCTCGGAACGGGCTGCGGAATTATTCCGATGATATGGTGCAGAAACTCTCAGGCAAAGGAGATCACAGCGGTCGAATTGCAGGAAAAGGGATATTTGCAGACCTGTGAGTCGATCCGTGTTAGCTCGGTCGGTGAGAAGGTCACGGCGATAAAGCACGACCTTAAAGATATTAAATCCGTTCTCGGACACGCTTCGATGGACGTTGTTACGATGAATCCGCCCTACAAGGCGGCCGACAGCGGAATAAAAAGTGTTTCTCAGGCTGAGCTTATCGCAAGGCATGAGGTAGAATGTAATCTTGATGACATCTGCTCGGCGGCGGCGTATCTGTTGAATTTCGGCGGCAGACTTTGCCTGTGCAACCGTCCCGAAAGGCTGTGCGACACGATAGAGGCGATGAAGAAAAACGGTATTGAGCCGAAGAAGCTCCGCCTGGTTTCAAAAACTCCGTACACCCGTCCGTGGCTGTTCCTGATCGAGGGACGAAAGGGCGGCAAGCCGTTTCTTAATATTGAGCCGAATTTGATAATGTACGGCGAGGACGGAGAGCTTTCCGCCGAAGTTACGGATATCTACGGTGAATATAAGGAGAATACAAAATGAGTAAGCTTTATGTTGTCGGAACTCCGATAGGCAATCTCGGCGACTTCTCACCGAGAGCGGTCGAAACGCTCGAAAGCGTTGATTTCATCGCCGCAGAGGACACGAGAGTAACGCTTAAACTGCTCAACCATTTCGGAATTAAGAAAAGTATGGTGAGCTATTTTGAACATAACAAGAGGGAAAGGGGAGAGCAGATAACCTCAAGGATACTCGGCGGTGAAAGCTGTGCGCTTGTGACGGACGCAGGTATGCCTGCGATCTCCGATCCGGGCGAGGATCTTGTCAGGCTCTGTCACGAAAAGGGCATAAAGGTTGAGTCCGTTCCCGGCCCGTGCGCATTTACAACCGCTCTTGCCCTTTCGGGATTTCCGTCGGGACGCTTTACCTTTGAGGGCTTTCTGAGCGTGAACAAGCCGAGCAGACGTGAGCATTTGCAGTCGCTTGAAAACGAGACGAGAACAATGCTTTTCTACGAAGCACCGCACAAGCTCGGAGCAACGCTCAGGGATATGAACAAGGTGTTCGGAAACCGTGAAATCGCAATCGTCAGGGAGATCACGAAGCTTCACGAGGAAGTCATCAGGACAACGCTTGACGAGGCTGTTGAAAAGTATGCCGACGGCAGCGTTAAGGGTGAGATCGTTCTTGTTATCAAGGGTGCGGAAAAAGCAGAAATTGAAGATGAAATGACCTTTGAACAGGCAGTTGAATGTGCCAGACAGAGCGTTGAGGACGGAATGAGCCTCAGCGAGGCGGCGAAGCAGGCGGCAAAGCTTTCCGGCTTTAAAAAAGGTGATATTTATAAAAGCCTGATCGGAGAATAAGAAAGGAATTGATAAAATGAGTTTTTTTGAATATATTGCACAGCACCCGTGGGTGGGAGTAGTGCTTGTACTGCTGATCGCTTTGACCGTTTTCGTGTGGTGCAAGGCAATAATATCGGGCAGGAAAAGGAACGAGGAAAGAGAAAAAATAATCGCAGACCTTGAGCGGGAAAAGGCGCTCAGGAATGAATTCAGAAATGTTGACGAAACGACTTTCTTCGAGGGCAAGGACAACCGGCGCCTTGTAATCGGAATGTGCGCCCATGTTCAGATGAAGCTTGAAAAGGCGGATAATATGAACGAGGCTTTCGGAGAGCTTTCGGAAGTCAAGAAGAATGTTTACAGCCTCGGCTATGTGTTTGAGGACAGCCGAAAGAAGCTTTCGGAATTTTTCCGCTCAAACGGCGAGCCGCTGCTTTCCGCTTCAAAGGCGGCTGTCAACGGGGTGATAGGCGGATCGTTTGCCGAGATTTTCAATAAGGAATTTATTATGCTGGACGAAAACGACGAGACAACCTCCGTTGACAACGGCTTATTGGAAAAATATGATGCGGAATTTGAAGCTCTGATGAATGAAAAAGCAGATGAAATATATAAGTCTGCGGCAGACTATATCAGACGGAATAAGGCGGGATTTCTGAGCAAATAAATATTTTTTAAAAATTCTCCAATTGCCTATTGACAAAGTAGGTAACTGGTGTTATTATATTGCCAACGTAAGAGATAAAGCGAAAGCGAAAGGAGAAACGGTTATGAAAAAGTCATTCAATATGCGTTCAATGTGTAACGAGTGCTGTTGGTGCGCTTTTGTTGCCATGTCCTCTTTCAGGGATATTCCGGAATCGGTTTAACTACCGAACTTTTGCTGACGCACCGGAAGGCTTCCCATGCTTTTCGGTTATTTTTTTAGGAAGTGATATTGTGAGATTGATTTACGGCACAATGCTCAGAAACGACATCAGATTCGGACGATGTACAGGCTGACATAACAACCCGATAAAATTGAAAATACTTAACTATAAAATAACTTATGTCAGGAGATAATTATTATGTCAAAAATTTATTCATCGGCTGATCAGCTTATCGGAAAGACCCCCCTTCTTGAACTCACACACATTGAGGCACAATACGGTCTCAAGGCTAAGCTTCTTGCAAAGCTTGAGTATTTCAACCCGGCAGGATCGGTCAAGGACAGAATTGCAAAGGCGATGATAGACGATGCGGAGAAAGCAGGTAAGCTCAAGCCGGATTCGGTCATCATCGAGCCGACCAGCGGTAACACGGGAATAGGTCTTGCGGCTGTTGCGGCGGCAAGAGGTTACAGAATAATCATCGTAATGCCCGAAACCATGTCCGAGGAACGCCGCAGGCTTATCAAGGCATACGGCGCAGAGCTTGTTCTCACCGAGGGCGCAAAGGGTATGAAAGGCGCTATTGCAAAGGCTAACGAGCTTGCCGAGGAATATCCGAACAGCTTCATTCCCGGTCAGTTTGTCAATTCCGCAAACCCCAAGGCTCATTACGAGACAACGGGCCCCGAAATATTTGAAGACACCGACGGCGAGGTTGATATCTTTGTTGCGGGTGTCGGCACAGGCGGTACTGTTACGGGCGTAGGCAAATATCTCAAGGAGAAGAAGCCCGAAACAAAGGTGGTTGCGGTTGAGCCTCTTTCGTCTGCCGTGCTTTCAACAGGTGTTGCAGGAGCGCACAAAATTCAGGGTATCGGCGCAGGCTTTGTTCCCGATGTTCTCGACACCGATGTTTATGACGAGATAATCACCGTATCGAACGAGGACGCTTTTGCGACGGGAAAGCTTATTGGTAAGAGCGAGGGCGTACTTGTTGGTATTTCCTCGGGTGCGGCTGTTCATGCGGCGGTCGAGCTTGCAAAGCGTGAGGAAAACTCAGGAAAGACAATAGTTGTTCTGCTTCCCGATACGGGCGACAGATACCTTTCAACAGCACTTTTTGACTGAAATAATTAAATAAAAATCGAGCTGAACCCTACCTTTTCTAAGACCGGGATATGCTCTGTTATGAGGAGAGTTTATATGATTTCCACAAGAGGCAGATATGCGCTGAGAGTTATGATCGACCTTGCCGAGCATAAGGACGAGGGTTTTATCCCGATGAAAGACGTTGTGGCGAGACAGGAAATTTCAAAAAAATATATGGAACAGATTATGCCTTCTCTTGTTAAAAGCGGCTTTGTCGAGGGAGTCCACGGCAAGGGCGGCGGATATAAGCTGACGAGAGAACCGTCGGAATACACGGCAGGGGAGATCCTTCGAGCCGCCGAGGGCGATCTTGCGCCTGTTGCATGCCTTTCGTGTGATGCACAGGAGTGTCCGAGAAAATCACAGTGCAAGACCTTGCCGATGTGGGAAAAATATAACGATCTTATTAACGGTTTTTTTGATTCCTATACGCTCGAAAGTCTGCTCGGATAAGCGGATTTGAATACAAAACGAAAACTGCAAGCAATCCAAAGCGGAGAAGCTTGCAGTTTTAGATTTTAGATATTAGATTTTAGACAGTATTTTCTTTAAACAACTAAGCCGAAAGAGTTTTCAGAAACCTTGTTAGGCTTCCCCTTGAG
>JAXJRE010000170.1:0-2623 GCA_036310785.1 Acutalibacteraceae bacterium | reverse complement strand
CTCAAGGGGAAGCCTTGAAAGATTTCATCAAATTTTAAAATCACCTCGCCAGCATCAGCAAAGTTCCACCGACGGTAAGCACAAGTCCGAGAAAAGCTTTTTTTGAGAGCTTCTCGTGAAAAACTATGTAAGAAAAGAGAATTGTAACAAGTATGCTGAGCTTGTCGATCGGAACAACAACGCTCGCAGGTCCGTCCTGAAGCGCCTTGTAGTAGCAGAGCCACGAGCCGCCCGTCGCAAGTCCCGAAAGGCAAATGAAAACAAGCTCCTTTTTCGGTATGCCGCCGAGCTCCTTGCCCTTGCCGCTGACAAACACCATTATCCACGACATGATCAGCACCACTCCCGTCCTGATCGCTGTACCGAGGTTGGACTCAACGCCCGAAATACCGATCTTACCGAGTATCGCAGTCAGGCTCGCAAAAACAGCCGAGCCGAGCGCATAGAATATCCACCGCCTGTTTTTCGGAACATCGCTTTTCTGCACGTCCTTTTTCTCAATCATAAGGAATGTTCCGACGGCTATCAGAGTTATTCCGATTCCGCTGAAAAGAGTTATCCCCTCACCGAGCAGAACGGCGGCGAGCAATATCGTCAGCACCGTGCTTGACTTGTCGATCGGCACAACCTTGTTGATGTCACCGAGCTGTAAAGCCTTGAAATAGCAGAGCCAGCTTGCACCGGTTGCGATTCCCGAAAGCACAAGGAAAATCAGCGTGTGACGTGAAATTGAAGTTATCTCCCCTGCCGAGCCGATAACAAGAACCATCAGCCACGAAAAAGCAAGCACAACGACCGTCCTTATCGCCGTTGCAACGGTTGAGTCGGTCTTTTTAATTCCGCACTTTGCGAGAATCGAGGTAAGTCCTGCAAAAAGAGCCGACGCAAACGCAAAAAGCATCCACATTTTAAACATCTCCAATACAGTTATTCGGCAAGCTCAGACAGGGTTTTTCCCGTCACGCGGTAGGTCGTCCAGTCTGAAAGCGGCTTTGCGCCGAGCGACAGATAAAAATCAATGCTCGGCTTGTTCCAGTCGAGACAGCACCACTCAAGCCTGCCGCACCCACGCTCAACAGTGATCGCCGCAAGCTTTTTCAGCAGAGCCTTTCCGTAACCCTTGCCCCTGTATTCGGGCAGCACAAAAAGATCCTCAAGATATATTCCCGCTCTGCCGAGAAAGGTCGAAAAATTGTGGAAGAAAAGCGCAAAGCCCACCGCCTTTTCGCCCTCAAGGGCAAAGATGACCTCGGCTTTCTCCTTGTCGAATATCCATTCTTCGAGCGTTTTTTCATCGGCGACAACCTCGTCTGACATCTTCTCGTATTCGGCAAGACCTTTGATGAAATCCAAAATCAAAGGAATGTCGCTTCTCTGTGCAAATCTGAATTTAACTTCCGTGTTCATTTTTTACCTCCACAGACAAACAGGGCAATCCGTCCGGACTGCCCTGATAATAATTGTACCGTATTTGCGTGACCGATTAAAATCAGTACAGCTTTGCGCCGGCAGGAATATGATCGTCCACCATAAGAAGGTGAAGCTTTTCCTCGCCCTCCTCCTCGTGTACCGCTGAAATCAGCATACCACAGGAGTCAATGCCCATCATATTTCTCGGCGGAAGATTTACTATTGCAATAGCCGTCTTACCGATAAGCTCCTCAGGCTCATAGTAGGCGTGGATACCGCTGAGAATCGTTCTGTCCTCGCCTGTTCCGTCGTCAAGAGTGAACTGAAGAAGCTTCTTGCTCTTTTTAACGGCAACGCAGTCCTTGATCTTGACAGCACGGAAATCGGACTTTGAGAAGGTCTCAAAATCGACCGTATCCTTAAAGAGCGGCTCTATCTCAACCTTTGAGAAATCTATCTCAACCGGTGCGGTCTCCTCAACGGGAGCGTCTGCCGTAACAGCCTGAGAAGGCTTGTCATATTTCTTATCCGACTCAAGCGGTTTCATCGTCGGGAACAACAAAACATCTCTGATGGACGGGCTGTTTGTCAGAAGCATTACAAGACGGTCGATACCGTAGCCGATACCGCCTGTCGGAGGCATACCGTATTCCATAGCCGTGAGGAAATCCTCGTCGGTGTGGTTAGCTTCCTCGTCGCCTGCCGCAGCAGCCGCATCCTGAGCCTTGAAACGCTCACGCTGATCAATGGGATCGTTCAGCTCGGAATATGCGTTGCACATCTCCCATGTGTTGATGTAAAGCTCAAAACGCTCAACCTGATCCGGTCTTGACGGCTTTCTCTTTGTGAGCGGAGAAATGTCAACGGGATGATCCATAATAAATGTCGGCTGAATGAGCTTGTCCTCGCAGAACTCCTCAAAGAAGAGGTTGAGAATATCGCCCTTGGTGTGTCTTTCCTCAAACTCAACATTGTGTTCCTTGGCAAGCTTCTTAGCCTCTGCATCGTCCTTGACAGCGTCAAAATCAACGCCTGCATACTTTTTAACGGCGTCGGTCATCGTCAATCTCTCGAACGGCTTGCCGAGGTCGATCTCCTTGTCGCCGTAGGTGATAACGGTTGAGCCGCAGACCTCGGTTGCAAGGTATCTGAACATATTCTCGGTCAGATCCATCATTCCGTGATAGTCGGTGTAAGCCTGATAAAGCTCCAT
>JAXJRE010000169.1:0-7284 GCA_036310785.1 Acutalibacteraceae bacterium | reverse complement strand
TAGATGCAGTCTTCGCTGGTTGCCTTGTCACGGACGATATCTTCCGCCAGGGCGCGACAGGTCGGTGCGCCGCAGGTGCCGCAGTCCAGTCCCGGGAAATTCTTCACCATTTCCGACACCTGATTCATCAGCTTCATTGCGTCCGTCACGTTGTCGGCAAGCTTGAGCACCGAAAACGGCTGTAAGGTCTCCTGCCACTTCATCTCGTTCGGAATCTCATCGGCTTCAATATGGTTGCAGGAAACGGGACGGTATTTTTTCAGCATGGAAAGCCTCGTCTTTGCGACAAAGGTGTTTGAAACCGTCAGACAGCCGCCCACGCAGCCGCCCGTGCAGGCATTAAGCTCGATAAACTCAATGTCGTTGAGCTTTTCGTCCTCTATCTCTTCAAGAATTTTGATAACATTTTCAATTCCGTCTGCGGCGATGTATTTCTGACTCAGCGAGCCTGAGGCTTCTCCGCCGCTCGTCGCCCAGCCGACGCCTATTCTTCCCGACTCGTCAATGCTTTTAAGCTCGTCGAGATGCTCCATCTTTTGCAGAAGCAGGGGATAGATATCGCTGATAGCTATTGCACCGTCAACGTCCGATTTTTCGGCGCAGAGCGGATTTTTGATCGCCGTGATTTTCGCAGGGCAGGGGGTGATGAAAAATACGCCTATATCGCTGTCGTCAAGTCCTGTTTCCGCTTTTGCTTCGAGCCTTGCAAGCCGTGCGGACTCGTCCATCGGAGTGTTCAGCTCCAGCAGATTGTCGATAAGATCGGGATAGGACACCCTTATCAGTCGGCATACGGCAGGGCAGGCAGATGAAATAACAGGCTTAGTCAGGCTGTTATCCTTCAAAAGCTTTCTCGTTGCGTCGGATATGATCTCCGCACCCTTTGCAACCTCGAAAACCTTGTCAAAGCCAAGCTCCAGAAGTGCGGAAAGTATGTAATTTATATCGTCAAGATTGTTAAACTGACCGTAAAGCGACGGAGCGGGCAGAGCAATCTTATATTTGAATTTCTCAATATCTGCGATCGGATCGCTTTTTGCTGTTTTGGCATGGTGGGGACAGATGCGAATACATTCTCCGCAGTCGATGCAACGCTCGGAAATAATCGTCGCCTTACCATGGCGGACTCTTATCGCCTGAGTGGGACATCTCTTTATACAGTTCATACATCCGAGACATTTTTGTTTGTCAAGGCTGACCGAATGAAAAACAGTATTCATGATCTTCTCCTATACAGAAATTTTATTTATTGTAAACCTTGAGCGTTATCGTGGTTCCTTCTCCGACCACTGTGTCGATCTTCATTTCGTCGGTATATTTTTTAATGTTGGGCAAGCCCATTCCTGCTCCGAAGCCGAGCGAACGCACATTTTCGGGGGCTGTAGAATAGCCCTCCTTCATTGCAAGCTCAACATCGGGAATTCCCGGACCCTTGTCCGCAAGAACAACGGTAATACATTCCGGGGTGACCGCCGCATCAATCACTCCGCCCTCGGCGTGAATGACCATATTGATCTCGGCCTCATAAACGGCGATTGCAACATTGCGTGTGACCGCCGGGCTGAAGCCGAGAGATTTAAGCGAACGCTTCAGCTTGCCCGATGCTTCGCCGGCGTGGGTAAAGTCATAAGCGTTGACGTCATAATGCAAGTTTACTTCATCCATTATTTTCCGCTGCCTCCTCTGAGTCCGTGTGCATAGAGGCGGCCGCAGGAGGTGAACATTTCAAGATCGGTGCCGATGAGAACGATATCCCTCTGCTCGGCAAGGTCGATCATACCCATATCGGGAGATTTGCCTCTGACAAAAACGATACAGCTCATATCCATCATTTCCGCCGTTCTGACGACCTGAGGATTGACAAGACCTGTCAGAAGCACCGCCTGCTCCTTGACAAAAGCAAGCACGTCGCTCATCATATCACTGCCGCAAGCAGTAAAAACCTCCCTGTCGAGCAGATCTTCGCCGTAGATAATGCGTCCTTCAAGTATATCAATAATTTCTTTTACCGTCATATTCAGCCCTCCGAATAATAAATATGTATATATAATACCATAGGTTGTTATAAAAATCTATATAATTTTTATGAATTTTTATAAAAAACAGAAGCCTGTCAGAAAAGACAAGCTTCCGTTAATAATTATTATTTGAGGATCAGAAATCCTTTAAATATTCATAAACCTTCTGGTATTTATCCTGTGAATACTCTTTTTCGAGTGAAAAATCTTCGTTTCCTGCCGTTTGAACGACGTCCTTTTCTTTGCCGTTGAAAAATTTCTTTGCAAACGAATTGATCTGATAAAGTGCTTCGCCGTAATCGTCGGTATTTTCTCCGAGTGTGTCAACGAGAGCTTTAATGTCAGCTTCAAGGGTGTCACTCTCGGCAAGCTCGGAATCGGAGAACGCTATCAGACGAAGGGCAAGGTCTGCTGCCTTTGCCGATGAACCTGCTGTGCCGATCTCAAAATTCTTGATGTCGGCGAAAATTTCCTCGATCTTCTCCTGCTTTTCCTGCTCTGTCGTGGTTTCTGATGTGGTTTCCGGCTCGTCGGTGGTTTCTTCGGTTATCTCTGTCGGCTCGGTTGTGGGAGCTTGCGTTGTCGGATCGTCCGTGCCGAAGGAAAGGGAACAAGCGGTAAAAGAGGAGATAACGAGGGCGAATACCGATACGATCGCGATGGTTCTGATTGCTTTTGCCATAATCAATTTCCTTTCTGTCTTTTTATTACCTTGAGCCTTGAGAAGTCCTCACGCTCTTTTTCGTCAAGCGCATCGGTGATGAACTTGACGGTTGATGTGAATTTCGGAATCATTACGTTGCTCAGGGCGTTTGTGCGCTTCTGAGTCTTTTTGATTGCGTCGGCAAGGCGCATAACGTTGCTTTCAATCTCGGCAAGCTCAACTGTGAGCCGCTTTGCGTTTTCAAAGTCAACATATGCCTCGTCGAGCAGGGAGTTTGAGGTGTTGAGTCCGTAGTAAAAGAAACGGTTTCTTTCGTCGATGGAGAACTGAGGCAGTTCAACGCCCATAACGCTCCTGACCGACATATGCAACCCGTTATCCACGGGGATACATTCGGCGAAGGAGGAGCAGCCGCCGAGGGATATCTGAGCCTGTTCAAGCGCATAGTAAGCCTTGGCATATGCCGTGTTGATCTCTTGCTGAATAGATGATGCTTTTTCGCTCATCGTCATTATCTCACGGATCAGAATGTTTCTTTTCCTGTCCATAAGGTCGTAACCGAGCTTGGCAAGGTCAAGCGATTTCTTTGCCGCCATAAGGTTGTTTTTGGTCGGAAAAACCTTTGAACTCATCGGCCGTTCTCCTTTCTGAATTGATATCGGACAGGGCGGAACTTATTCCGTCTTGCCCTTATAATATTTCTCAATCGTCTTGTCGTCAACTCGGTCAAGCTCCTCACGGGGAAGCTCGGAAAGAAGCTCCCAGCCGAGATCGAGAGTTTTCTGAATTGTGCGGTTTTCGTAGGGCGACTGAGAGATGAATTTCGCTTCAAAATCCTTGCCGAACTGAAGCAAGCGCTTGTCGGCGGCGGAAAGCTCGTCTTCGCCGATAACGCTTGCAAGGCTCTTTGCGTCCTGAACCTTTGCGTAGGAGGAGAAGAGCTGATTGGCAAGTATGCTGTGATCCTCACGGGTATAGCCCTCGCCGATGCCGTCTTTCATCAGACGTGACAGCGACGGCAGAATACCGATCGGCGGATAAATTCCCTTGGAGTCAAGCTCACGGTCAAGAACGATCTGTCCCTCCGTGATATATCCCGTAAGGTCGGGGATAGGGTGGGTGATGTCGTCGTTCGGCATCGTGAGAATAGGTATCTGAGTAAGCGATCCCTTTGAGCCTTCGATTATTCCGGCACGCTCATACAGCGAGGCAAAGTCGGAATAGAGATAACCGGGAAAGCCCTTTCTTGCAGGGATTTCTCCCTTTGACGAGCTGAACTCACGCACAGCCTCGGCGTATGAGGTCATATCGGTAAGAATTACAAGCACGTTCTTTTCAAGCGTGAAAGCAAGGTACTCCGCCGCAGTCAGAGCGCATCGGGGAGTGATAATTCTTTCAACGATCGGATCGTTTGAAAGGTTGAGGAACATAACGACCTTATGCATTACATTCGCCTTTTCGAACGAGGTGCGGAAATAGCTCGCAACATCGTTCTTAACGCCCATTGCGGCGAAAACGATTGCAAAGTCCTCATTGTCGGAGATCGAAGCCTGACGGACAATCTGCACGGCAAGCTCGTTGTGCTTCATACCTGAGCCTGAGAAGATCGGCAGCTTCTGACCTCTGATAAGCGTCATAAGAGCGTCGATTGAGGAAATGCCCGTGTTGATATAGTTTTTGGGATAAACTCTTGAAACAGGGTTGATCGGCGACGAGTTTACGTCACGCTTTTCGGTCGGGAAAACCTCGCCGAGACCGTCAATCGGTCTGCCGAGACCGTCAAAAACTCTGCCGACAATTTCGGGGGAGAGGCTCAGCTCGATAGGGTGTCCCGTCATTCTCGTTCTCGTGTTGACAAGGGAAAGTCCTTTCGTTCCCTCAAAAACCTGAATGACGACCTTTTCACCCTCGATCTGAACGATACGTCCGGTCCTTGAAGATCCGTCCTCAAGCTTCAGCTCGACCATTTCGTCATAGGAAGCGTCCTTTATATTGTCAAGGACAATAAGAGAGCCGTTGATCTGACTTAATCCGAGATGTTCAATAATCATTTTACGGGTGCCTCCTTTGTGCGGACAGAGGCAAGAGCCGTGTCGATTTCCTTGTAATATTCGTCAAACATTTCAAGCCTGTCGTTGGGAATATCATATTTCATTTGAATGAGTTTGTCAAACAGCTTCAATTCAAGCACCTTTGAGATCGGTATTTTCATCGCAACAAGCTCGTTACTTCGGTGATAAAGATAGAGGATAATCTGCATCATCCTGAGCTGTTTTTCAAGCGAAACAAAGGTGTCATCCTTGTGGAAAGCGTTCTGCTGGAGGAAACCGACTCTGATAACTCTGGCAACCTCGATGATAAGCTTCTGATCGTCGGGAAGAACGTCCGATCCGATGAGCTTGACGATCTCCATCAGGTTTGTTTCCTCGGCAAGAAGCGAGGCGATCTCATTCCTGCAAGCCGAGAAATCCGAGCCGACATTGTTATTGTACCACGGAGCAAGCTCCGCAAGATATTCGCTGTAGCTGTCGTTCCAGTTGATAGCAGGGTAGTGACGGGCATATGCAAGCGACTTGTCAAGCGCCCAGAAACAGCGTGTGAAACGCTTAGTATTCTGAGTGACGGGCTCTGAAAAGTCCGAACCCTGAGGAGAAACCGCACCGATAACGGAGATAGAGCCTTCCTGACCGTTGAGGGTTTCGACATAGCCTGCACGTTCGTAGAATTCTGAAAGCCTTGACGGCAGATAGGCAGGGAAGCCCTCGTCGGCAGGCATTTCCTCCAAACGTCCGCTGATCTCTCTGAGAGCCTCCGCCCAACGTGAGGTGGAGTCCGCCATCATTGCGGTGTGGTAACCCATGTCACGGTAGTATTCCGCTATTGTGATGCCCGTATAGATTGACGCTTCACGGGCGGCAACGGGCATATTTGAGGTGTTTGCGATAAGCACGGTGCGGTCTGTGAGCGGTCTACCCGACTTGGGATCGGTGATCTCGCCGAACTCAGTCAGAGCCTGAGTCATTTCGTTTCCACGCTCTCCGCAGCCGACATAGATGATGATATCAGCGTCGCACCACTTGGCAAGCTGATGCTGAGTCATGGTTTTTCCCGTTCCGAAACCGCCGGGGATAGCCGCCGCACCGCCTTTTGCAAGCGGAAAGAGTGTGTCGATAACACGCTGACCTGTGATAAGCGGCTTCTGCGGAGGAAGTCGTTTTGCTATAGGTCTCGGAGTTCTTATAGGCCACTTGCGGCAGAGGGTAAGCTCGTGAAGCTTGCCTGCGCCGTCCTTCAATGTGATGATTGTGTCATTAACCTTATATTTGCCGCTTGGCTTGACCGAGACAACCTCACCGCTCAGTTCGGGAGGTACCATTATTTTGTGAATAAGAGCTTTTTCGGGGGTTGTTGCGTAAACATCGCCGCCCTTGAGCCTGTCGCCCTCGCAGGCCGTCACGGTAACGTCCCATTCCGTGTCCTCATTGAGTGAGGACGGGTGAAGTCCCCTCGGAATAAACGAGCCTGCTTTTGCGGCAATATCGTTAAGCGGATTTTCAATTCCGTCAAAAATATTGCTGAGTATTCCGGGACCGAGGTTTATGCACAGGGGAGAGCCTGTCGCATAAACGGGATCGCCCGGTTTAAGTCCCGATGTTTCCTCATAGACCTGAATGACGGTTTCGCCGCTGTCAATCTTTATGACCTCGCCGATCAGACGCTGATTGCCTACATAGACCATTTCCGTCATTTGCAGGTCGGTCTTTCCCTTAACAGAAACAACAGGACCGTTTATTGAATAAATAACATTTTCCATTATGTTTGCTCCTTCTGTCAAAGAGATAAGGACAAGCCAGAATATCTGTAAAAATTCCGCTTCTCGGCTTCGAGACGTGCGTCAAGCGTGTCGTCCGCCGTCATTGCGGTGACCGGATTTTCTCCCTTACAGCCGCCGAGCTTTATATTTTCGTCATACCGAACCTCACAACCGAGAGCTTTAATTTCGCTTTCAAACCGTTTGTCATCGGGACTGAGAATAATTACCGCACCGTCTCCGATGACAGATTTGATTTTTGTAACGCTGTTAAGTAAAAAATTACGGTAACTGTCGCTTTGAGCAAAATCCCTGATTTTTGCCTCTGCCTGAGAGAAAACCTTTTCGGTGATTTCACTTCTTCGTTCAACGAGCTTTTCTATACCCTTGGTTTCCGTCTCCGAAAGCTCGGCGTTGATCTCCTCGTTGAGGCGGTCAAACTCACTGCTTCTGACGTGGCGGACATTCTGACGGGCAAGACGGCGAGCCTTTTTTAGCTCGTTTTCGATATACTCGTCAACATCGTTTTTTATTTTATTACAGCGTGCCTCGGCATCCGAATTTATGGCATTACGGAAGCGTTCGGCTTTTGTTGAGTTGCTGTTCAAAATTACTCCTCCTTTTGGAGTTGTACGTTAAATTTTAATTCCGATCGCTTCGCTGACATAGTCGGCGATCGAGTTGCGTGTGCCGTCGGAGCTTCTGTCGGGTATTTCGGTCACGGCAGGCAGTGAATGAGACTTGCAGAAAGAGCCGATCTCCTCCGGGCATTGGGAAGCAAGCGTCTGGTT
>JAXJRE010000168.1:0-8629 GCA_036310785.1 Acutalibacteraceae bacterium | reverse complement strand
CTGCCGCCGCAGTTGACGATAACGTCGATCTTATCCTTGAAATCTGCAATCGAATCAAAGCTGTAAGCCTTGACTCCCTCTGTTTTAATCTTAACGCTTTCGGGATCTCTGCGAGTAAAAACAGCAACAAGCTCCATATCTGCGGCATTTTTTACCGCAGCTTCAACGCCCTTGCCGAGATTACCGTATCCCGCAATACCTATTCTTATCATATTGATGATCTATCCTTTCAAATGCACCGTGATGTCCGATTATTCTTTAACGATGCTGTTCATATCATATAAACCAGCCGCCTTGCCGATCAAAAATCTTGCGGCTGAAATTCCGCCCTCGGCAAACAACGCTCTTGAATGAGCCTCATGCTTGAGGGTAATAGTCTGGCTGTCGGTTGAGACATAAACCTCGTGTATGCCGACAATATTGCCTCGGCGGACTGCGCTTATGCCGATCTCATCGGGTTCACGCTTGCCGTTGCCCGATCTGCCGAGAACAAATTTAGCCTTCTGACGGATCTTTTTCAGCTCCTTGGCTATCATGAGAGCCGTTCCGCTGGGAGCGTCCAGCTTGCGGTTATGGTGAGTTTCGACGATTTCGATATCTGCGTCGGGCATAACCTCTGCCGTTCTTTTTGCAAGCTCGCAAAGTAACGCAACGCCGAGCGACATATTTGCCGAATGAAATACGGCGATCTTTTCAGCCGCTTTGGCAATCATTGCAAGCTCATCATCTGTATGACCTGTTGTCGCAATGACAACGGGAGTGTTTTTCTTAACGGCATAGTCGAGAAGCTCGGCGGTTCCGAGGTGGTTTGAAAAGTCGATTATAACATCGGCTTCTCCGTCAAAGTCGTTGATATCGCTGTAACAGCCGCTCTGATCCGCCATTTTATCGACCTTTGCCGCAATCTTCATATCCTCTGCGGCGTCAACAAGCTTGACGACCTCACAGCCCATTCTGCCGCAGGCACCGTTGATCAGAACCCTTATCATACGTCAAGTCCCTGCTCTCTCATGCACTGAAGAAGAACGGCCTTGTGTGCGTCCTCCATCGGTGTAAGCGGAAGTCTGAGATAATCCTCGCCGAAGCCCATTGCCGCCATTGCCGCCTTAACAGGGATCGGATTGACTTCGCTGAAGAGAGCCTTGATAAGCGGAAGATACTTGAACTGAAGATCAAGAGCACCCTTGATATCGCCGTCAAAGAACTTCTTGCACATAAGCGAGGTTTCTTTCGGGAATACGTTTGAAAGAACTGAGATAACGCCCGATCCGCCGACGGAAAGAAGAGGAACAATTTCATCATCGTTGCCCGAATAGAGGTCAAGTCTGTCGCCGACAACAGCCATTGTTTCAACGATCTTTGAGATGTTGCCGTTTGCTTCCTTGATGCCCTGAATCATCGGGTGATCCGCAAGCACACCGTATGTTGCAGGCTCAATATTCACGCCCGTTCTTGAGGGAACATTGTAGAGTATGCAGGGCTTTGTGCTTGCGTCTGCGATTGCCGTATATGATTTGATAAGTCCGTTCTGAGTTGCCTTGTTGTAGTAAGGTGTTACAACGAGAACTGCGTCATAGCCGATCTCGCAGGCAAATTTTGTAAGATCAATGCCGTAGGCAATATCGTTTGAGCCTGTGCCTGCGATCATCGGAACCTTGCCGTTTGCTCTCTTTACTGCGAACTCAAGAGCCTCTCTGTGCTCCTTGTCGCTGAGTGTTGAGCCTTCGCCCGATGTTCCGCAGATTACAAGTCCGTCAATGCCCGACTCGATCTGCCAGTCGATGAGTCTGCCGAAGTTTTCGTAATCTACTCCGTCCTTTGTGAGAGGGGTGACAAGAGCTGTCGCCGCTCCTCTGAAAATGCTGTGGTCTGTCATGTTAAACAACTCCTTGTAAAAATATCCTATGGTACGCATTTTTCGCCGAAAAAAAGGTAACCGAACTGCTTCGGCTACCTCATAATTCAAGCTGCTCCGATGTTGCCCTGAACATCAAAGTGATTTAAGATAGCTCTCCGCAAAAATTAGCGACAGTACGACGGATCTTATTCCGACATACCAGCACGGTCTTCAGCCTCAACCGCCTTCGGCAACGGCTCCTTTCACGAATACCGTAAGCCTTGCTGAAAGCCTTGAAAAATATCCGTTACTGATAGCTCGATGCGCCTCTACCATTGTTGGATCCGCAGATCCGTATTTTGATTTTTCACATAATAACATAACAGACGTTAAAAATCAAGTCTTTTTTTCTTATAAATCAACTTTTTCGAATTTTTTTGCACATTGCTTGTTTACTGCGAAGAAGGACACCGTAAAAACAGCAATTCCGACGAATAAAACCGGGAGCTGAACAAGCTGTCCGCCCTTGCCCTCAAGGAAATCTCCGACAACGGGCATATGATCTGCCACCTCTGCCGCCGCAATAAACACGGCCGTCGGTATGCAAGCGAAAAGGAAAGCCTTGCCGACCTTATATGCTGTTTTGAAAAAACTGCACAGAAACACGGCATTGAACAGAGCAAGCATAATCAGCGATAAACCGTAAAAAGCAACGTTCGCTTCAATTCCCGCCAGATTCGAGCCGTTGGGATTGATCTTTGGGGTTATCAATGCAAACGGAACGGAAAAAATAACGGAAATAATTTCAACTACCCAGACAAAAGCGGTTTTTGCCCTGACGGTGTCTTTCTTTGAAACAGGAAGAATTGCGTCAAAATAAAGATCCCTGTTCTCACGTCCGTTCATAAACGAGAAGAAAAGTCCGAGCGTTACATAAAAGAATGTAATGTAATAAGGATAACTCGGAATAAGTAACATCACTCCGAAAAACATAAACACATATGTCATCGGATGAGCCGAAAGCAAAAATTCCTTTTTAATCAAATATTTCGTCATCGTAATCCGTCCTTTCAAGGCTGACGATAATTTCCTCAAGCGACGGCTTTCCGTCAGGCTTCAGCTCCGAATATTTTTCAAGCATTTCACCGATCGGCAGGGATTCGGCAATCTCGCCGTTGCGGATATAGGTAATATGGGTTGCACACTTTTCAAGATCGGAAACTATATGGGTTGAGAAAAATATTGCCCTCTCGCCGCTTTTAACAAGGCTTTGGAAAAGGCGGCAGATATCGTCACGGGAAACGGGATCAAGTCCGCTCGTCGGCTCGTCAAAAATCAAGAGCTTTGCGCCGTGGGACAGGGCAAGAGCAATCAGGAACTTGATCTTCATGCCCGAAGAAAGCTCGTCTGCGGTTTTTCGGTCGTCGATCGAAAACAGGTTTATATACTTATTATACTTTTCCTCGTCCCAGCTTTCGCCATAGAAGGATTTGACGGTATTTTTTATCACCGAGAGCTTTTTCTTAGGGTAAAAATTTATTCCGCCGTAGACTACGCCGATATTCTTTTTGCACTCGGTTTCATTTTCTGCAACGTTCATTCCGAGGATTTCCGCTCTGCCCGACTCCGAGTGTATCATATTCAGCATCGCTTTTATCGTCGTGCTTTTGCCTGCTCCGTTCCTGCCGACAAAGCCCATGATCTGACCGCTTTCCAACCTGAAAGAAACATTTTTCAGCTCAAATTCGGGATATTTCTTGCAAAGACCGTCAACTCTCAGAACTTCCATTTCTGTCACCTGCGTTTTCTACAATCTGATGCACAATTTCGTTCAGACATTCCGCCCTTTGCAGGGCAATTCCCCTGCTTTTATCCGCCAGAAGCACCAGCGAATCGCCCGATTCAAGTCCGAACATCTCCCTGACCTCTTTCGGAATTACTATCTGTCCCTTTGGTCCTATTTTTACTGTTGCAATAAAATTGTCGTTTTTATTCATATTATCCCTCCGTAATACAAGTATTACTTTTCTTACTTATAATACCACCGCTTTTTATTTTGTCAAGATTTTTCGGAATATTTTTTAAAATAGCTGACAAAACTATTTTTGATGAAAAATTGGAGGAGATAATATGAACAACAAAAAGGGTAAAGAATCAAAGCTACTGAATTCCAAGATTTTTTATGCGGTCGTTATGTCGCTTGTCATTGCAATCGTCGGCGTTGCCTCCGTGATATATAACCTCTCAAAGATAAGAAACGTTCTTCCTCAGGAGGGTGAAACAGGCTTCTACTCAGTTACAATGGACAGAACGACCTCGGAGCATCAGGCGAATATGCCTGCAACGGGAATCCCCGACGAAAGAGATGATGACGAGACGACCACGGCAGAAAAATCAACTGTCGATGACCTCAACAGACCTTACACGGGCAGATACCTCCTGCCGCTTGACTCAAATGTCGGCAAGAGCTTCAGCGACGGAAATATGGTTTATTCAAAGACGATGGACGACTGGCGAATACACGACGGAATTGACATCACGGGCAACATCGGCGACAACGCCGTTGCGATCAATGACGGCAGCGTTACGGCAGTTTACAGCGACGCACTCTGGGGCGAAGTGATAGAGATCAGGCACGGCAACGGACTGACGGCGAAATACTGCGGCGTTAAATCGGCTCTGCAAAAGGACGCATCGGTAAAGCAGGGACAGGTTATCGGAACGGTTGTTGAAATTCCTGCCGAAAAAGAGGACGGAGTTCACGTCCACCTCGAAATAACCGTGGACGACAAAACCGTCGATCCGATCAAAGCCCTCAACCTGATGTCCGACTCCGCCACAGCGGAATAATTGTCGGGTTAATAATTTCAAAAAAGCACTCCGCAGAACAAATCCTACGAAGTGCTTTTCTAATGAGTTTATGATGAATATTTATAGCAATAATGCCATACCAAATAATTGACAAACATCTCACATAAGTTTTGAATCAAGCGAGCCGTCCGAGCAAAGCTGCAGATGAGCGTTTGCCCCTGTGCCCTTTTGTTTATAACAGTCATTACGCTCGACTGTTTTCATATTTACATCTTTGTTGCCGCCTTTGACGAGAACCTGTAGTTTAGTCAGCACGGGGAACATAAGCGGAATGAACTTTTTAGGGGAAACACAGTTCCATATTTCCGAGGCAAAGAAGGTGCAGTTAAAATAGAAATCCCAGTAATTCCACTGCTTGATTCTTTCGCTCACTTTAAGCAGTTGCTTTTTCGTCAGATTCATACCGAGCCATGACTGGTTCTTCAAGCCCCATTTTTCTCCGCAGTAGGTCTCAACATTGTAATACAGACCGGGGCCGTCGGAACGGCTGAACAGGAATGTTCCCATTGACACGCCCTGATAGGCTTTCTTGTCTGACCGTCATGCCTTACGGTCAGCGTGCCGCACTCCTTGTTTTCACTCAAAAAAGAATCAATAGCCTCATAAAGAATTTCTTTCTTTACGGGCTTCACAATATATCTCCATGCCCTGACCTCGAATGCACGGTAAATAACCGTATCGTACGCCGTGATAAAAACAATTCTCTTCTTTTCTCCGTATTTTTCATAAAGAAGCTTTGAAAATTCAAGTCCGTCCATTCCCGGCATATCGTAATCCAGAAGGAAAAGGTCAAATTCGTCCGTTTTCCCCTCAAGCTCTTCGTAGGAGTCAAAAAGTTCATATTCTATTGACAATTTTCTGTCCAGCATATAATCGTCCAACAGAAAAGAAATTGTCTGTAAATCATTTTTCAGATCATCGCAAACTGCAATCCTCATTATTTTTCCCTCCGAGAAAAAAGGCACTTCGATTTTATCTAAAAATAAAATTTGTATATAAAACATTATTACTATACCAAAATTGTCACAAAATGTCAATTGTCGGACAAAAGCGGATAGCCGTTCAAATTCCGATTTTTTAGTAAAAAAAGTCACCCTTGCGCTTGGCAAAAGTGACTTTAAAATTTCGTTTACTAATTCTTTGTTCCGAACACTCTGAACAGGGGCAGACAGGAGGAGAAAAAGGTCTTGTACGCTTCGCAGTGTGCGTCGTCAAGTCGCTGACGCTTGCATCCTCCGCCTCTGCAAAGAGGGAAGTATTTACAGCTCCTGCATTTCGGATCAATTTTAAGGCTTTCCGCAATAAACCGTCTTGCCTTTTCACTTTCCGCCATTGCTTTCAGCTCGGTTTCGTTGATATTGCCGAGGAGCCATTCGTCGGTGCAGTAGAAATCGCAGGGATAAACATTTCCGTTGCCCTCAACAACAAACTGATGGGTGCAGTGGCCGCACATTCCGCACTGTTCGGGCGGCTGACCGAGATACATTCTGACAAGGTTGTCAAAGCAGCGTATGCTCATATAATTGCCCCGAACGAAGTCCTTTACATACAGATTGAAAATGCGAATGAGAAAGTCGGCATACTGCTCGTCCGTCATATACATTTCGCCCTCGGAGCTGTCACCGAAAGGACGCAGACATGGGATAAACTGCAAATATCGGAAGCCTTTTTCTCTGAAATATTTGTATATACGCTCGGCATTTTCTGCACAGTAGCCTGTCAGCACGGTAAGGATATTAAATTCCGTACCGTGTTTTTTCATCGTGTCAGCCGCATGGAGAATTTTGAAATACGGGTTTTCACCCTCTGCGTCAACCCGAAAACGGTTGCCCTCAAAATCTCCGTCAAGGCTGAGACCGACAAGAAATTCATTCCTTGTGAAAAATTCTGCCCACTCATCGTCGATCAGAGTTCCGTTGGTTTGCAGACCGTAAAAAATCCGGGAATTTTTTCGGTTAAGTTTTTTGACCGTTTCGGTGAAGCTTTCAAAATACGCCCTGCCTGCAAGCAAAGGCTCGCCGCCCTGAAAGGCAAAGGAAATGCTGTCGCCGTCGGCAAAATCAAGCGCCGATCCGATGAGCTTTTCCGCCGTGTCACCGTTCATTATGCCGAAGCTGAAATCCTCACGTCCCGACGCAACATCGCAGTAAAAGCAGTATTTGCACCTGAGATTGCACAGGCTTGAGGCAGGCTTAATCATTATCGAAAGCGGCGGCATTATTTCAACATTCCTCTCGGATTGGCTTCAAACTCCTTTTGAATTTCGTCAAGCTGAGCGTTCATCTCTGCGGAAACCTCGGGATAGGCAGGAGTTCTGTTGTAGTTTTCGCCCTCATCGTCGGTGAGAATGTGAAGCCAGTTCTTGCGGTATTTGTCGAAGAACGCCGAATTGTCATTCTGAATGTTTTTGAAATACTTAAAGGTTATGTAGTCGTTATCCTTTAGCACGGAGTAATCATAGTCCTTATATTCCTCACGGCTCTTGACCTCGGAGGTCGGGACGGTGTACTGGATTGCCTTGACCTGACGGCGTTTCATATGAAGAATCGGGTGTTCCTCGGTGTGTATAACGCTGTCATCCTTGAGAAGTGAGGTCATTGAAACTCCGTCGATCTCCCTGTCGGTCGGCAGGTACGAGCCGTTGCCCGACTTGTCCGTGATCGAGCAAAGGTCAACAAGAGTCGGGAAAAGGTCAACGAGGGTTGCGCTCTGACTTCTTGTGCCGCCCTTTTCAAATGCGCCGTTGTTGTTATCCCAGCGAATCATAAACGGAACCTTCTGTCCGCCCTCATAGGCAAGGTATTTGCCGCCTCGGAGAATACCCGTTGAACCCTCAAGAGCAGGGCCGTTGTCGCTGGTGAACACGATTATCGTGTCCTCAAGCACACCGAGCTGTTCCATAGTTGTAAAAAGCTCGCCGAGGTAGTGGTCAAATTCACGCACACAGTCAACGTAGGTACCCATGCCGCTCTCACCCTTGTAATCGTCGCCGACAAAAACGGGAGCGTGAGGCCACGGGCTTGTATAGTAGGCGAAGAAAGGCTCGTCGCTGTTTGTTACCTTATCGGTTATCCATTCGGAGATTTCATTGTGAATCCATTCCGTTGCCTTGGACTGATCCTTCAATTCGTCCGTGCCGTGGGCGATCGTGTATTCGCCGTTTTCTTCCTGAACGTGGTAGAACGGCTTCATATCGTTGACATGGTGGCTGCCGTAGAAATAGTCAAAGCCCTGATTGGTCGGGAGATATTCGCCGTAATCGCCGAGATGCCACTTGCCGAAACAGCCTGTGTTATAGCCTGCCGCCTTGAATACCTCAGCCATTGTGATCTCGTCGCCGAGCATACCGTCGGTGTTGTTGAGCATTTCAACGCTGTTGAAAACCCTTGTCTGTGCAAAGGGTGAGAAGCAATCCACCGTGGGATAAATTACGTTGTCCGCATAGCCTCTGTAAGGATATCTTCCTGTAAGAGCCGCAAAACGGGCAGGAGAGCAAACGGAATAGCTTGAATAAAAGTTCTCAAAGTTAATTCCGTTCTTGCCGATTGAGTCGATGTTCGGAGTGTCGTATATCGCACCGTTGAGGGAAACATCGCCGTAACCGAGGTCGTCCATCATAATAACAAGAACGTTAGGCTTGTCCTCGGTGTTCTTGCCGACATTGTTAAGGTAATCGTCCTGACCGTCCCACATTCTTTCCGTGACAGGTTTTGTCCTCATATTCATTGTGAGCAGATAGAAAACCGAGGTTCCGACAAGCAGAACGCCGAGGACTGCGCTGACCGCCTTTTTGAACGCACCCGATTTGAAAGCCTTCTTTGCGGCAAGTGCAATGCCGAGGAGAACGAGAGCCGCAGGAAGAATGAGAATGAAATTGCCGAGCAGACGGGTGAATATACTGCCCTCTCCCGACAACAGAGT
>JAXJRE010000167.1:0-2949 GCA_036310785.1 Acutalibacteraceae bacterium | reverse complement strand
CTTTCTCTCACAGGCTATGATCTTGAGATAGGTATAAATACGAATATCTATGCCAAGGTGGAGGAAGAAGGAGCAATTATTATCAATGCAAAAATTCTTTGTGAAATCCTCCGTAAAATTCCGAACCAGACAGTTACCTTCGACTCTGATGAAAGAAATCTTGCAGTTATCCGCAGCGGCGATATTAAATATGAGATAATGGGAATTTCCGCCGACGAATATCCCGAGCTTCCGACTGTTCAGGGCGGATTTACAATCAATCTCAATAAAATGATGCTTGAAGAAATGGTAAAGCAGACCATATTTGCGGTTGCCGTTACCGACACAAAGGTGGTTTATACGGGAATAAAATTTGAAATTTCCGATAATGAGCTGAAGCTTGTTGCGGTTGACGGATTCAGAATGGCAATCAGAAAAGAGTTTATCGACTACAAGGGCGAGGATATGACATTTATTGTTCCTGCAAAGACAATGAATGAGATAATAAAAATTTCCGTTGAGGAGGAAAACGAGGAAGAAACTCAGATTTCCCTCAGCATCGGAAAACGTCACATTATCTTTGAGGTGAACGGATACAGCGTTATTTCACGTCTGCTTGAGGGAGAATTTCTCAACTATCAGTCAACTATCCCGACCACGGCTCAGACCTCGGTTGAGGTTGACACAAGAAGCCTTATTGAAAGTATCGAGCGTACCTCCCTTATCATCACCGACAGAACTAAGAGCCTTATAAACTGCGTTTTTGATACGGATTTCATCAGAATATCAAGTATCACGTCTCTCGGCACAGCCAACGACAAGGTAAGCGCAGATGTTGAGGGAAGCAGGGTTGAGATAGGCTTTAACAACCGTTACTTTATAGAGGCTCTCAGAGCCTGTAGCACAGACAGGGTAAAAATTATTCTCAACGGACCGGTTGCTCCGATTCTTATCGCACCCACAAAGGGCGACAGCTTTAATTTCCTTGTTCTTCCCGTGAGGTTAAAGAAAAATGCTTAACAAAAGAAAAATCAGACTCAAGGTTAAAGAAAAACAGATTATTCAAAAGCATATTTCAACCGATTTCATTCGTCTTGACGCTTTCTTAAAGCTCTGTGACGCCGTTCAGTCGGGAGGTCACGCAAAAATTGTTATTCAGGACGGGGAGATTAAGCTCAACGGTGAGGTCTGCGTCCAGAGAGGAAAGAAGCTTCACGTCGGAGATAAGGTTGAATTTGAAAATATAATCTACGAGATTGTTTAAGATATGAATATTGAAAAAGCTGTAATAAAAAATTTTCGCAATATTGAAAATATGGAGCTTGAGCCGAGTGACGGAATAAACGTTATTTACGGCGAGAACGGTCACGGAAAAACTAATATCATAGAAAGTATCTGGCTTTTCACGGGCTGCAACAGCTTTCGAACAAGAAAAAATATAGAGCTTATCAATAAAAATTCAGATGAAGCGGAGCTTTTTATTCAGTTTTTTTCAAACGGCAGACAGCAGAATGCCGAGCTTGATATCAAAGAAAAAAAAGAAGCATTTCTCAACGGTATAAAACAGGTTTCTCCGAGGAAATTTCTAGGAGAATTTCAGGCTGTGGTTTTTTCTCCGTCCGTTCTTTCCGTCATTCGTGACGGCCCGTCGGAAAAGAGAAAATTTCTGGATATTGCCATAAGTCTGATTAAACCGAATTATGCCGCTTTGCTTTCAAAATACAATAAAACAGTTGTTCAAAGAAACTCTTTGTTAAAGCAAATCGGAACCGAAAAAAAAGGAGAATATCTGCTTTTTGTTTTCGATGAGGAGCTTGCAAGGTGCGGCGGAAAAATTATTGATTACAGACTTAATTATTTAAAAGATCTCGGTGATTTTTCTCCTCAGATTTATTCAGAAATTTCAAACGGCAGAGAACATATGAAAATTTCCTATATAAATTCTCTGAAAGAGAGCGGAAAAAACAGCGTTGAATGGTCGGAAATTCTTTATAAAAATCTTTCTCAAAATCACGAAAAAGATGTTATGAGACAGGCAACATCTTTCGGTCCGCACAAGGACGATCTTGAAATTTTTCTTGACGGAATGAATGTCAGAAATTACGGCTCTCAGGGACAGCAGCGTTCCTGCGCTCTTTCCCTAAAAATCGGAGAAGCTTCAATTTTGAAAAATGTATCGGGTGAACAGCCTGTTGCTTTGATGGACGATGTTATGAGCGAGCTTGATGAGAACAGACAGAAATTTCTGATGAAATATTTTGACGGCTGGCAGGTTTTTGTCACCTGCTGTGATCCGTCCCACAGAAGCAAGATAAAATCCGACAAGGTTTTTGAAATCTGCGACGGTAAAATTAAAGGGGAATAATTATGTTTCTTCATCTCGGACAGGATACGGTTATAATTGAAGACGACATTATAGGAATTTTCGACCTTGATACAACAACGGTTTCAAAGCCGACAAGAGATTATCTGAAAACAATGCAGAAAAGCGGAAGCGTTGTAAACGTCAGCTATGATCTTCCGAAATCTTTTGTTATAACCTGCAAAAAAAAGTCAAAGGATAAAAAAATGTTTATTTCTCCGATCTCAACCGCAACATTGCTTAAAAGAACGGAGAATTTAAACTATCTTAAAGAAATAAAATGAAAGGAAAACTGTGATGAAAACCTGTGTTATTGACTGCGGCGGCGGACTCAGAGATATTTACGGCGCAGGAGTATTTGACTACTGTATGGACAACGGTATCACCTTTGATATGTGTATCGGCATTTCCGCAGGAAGCGCAAATATTGCTTCTTTCATATCGGGACAGAGAGGAAGAAACTACAATTTTTATCACGAATACGCTTTCAGAAAAGAATATATGAGCTTTGAAAATGTTATTAAGAAAAAGTTTTATCTTGACCTTGATTATGTTTACGGAAAGCTCAGCAACAGCAACGGTGAAGATCCTTTTGACTATGACAAATT
>JAXJRE010000166.1:0-10729 GCA_036310785.1 Acutalibacteraceae bacterium | reverse complement strand
GCGACGGCATCAATGATGCTCCCGTTCTTGCCTCTGCGGATGCAGGAGTTGCAATGGGACTCGGCACTCAGGCGGCAAGCGAAGCGGCTGACGTAATTCTCACCAACGACCGCCTTGACAAGCTCGCCCCTGCCCACAGGCTCTTTAAGAGGACGATCAACATTGTCAATTTCAACCTGATTTTTGCAATTACGGTCAAGATGATTGTTCTCATTCTCGGTGCGGCAGGCTATGCTCCTGTCTGGCTTGCGGTTTTTGCCGACGTCGGAGTGTGCATAATCTGTATTCTGATTTCCTCCCTCATCGGCAAGGCAAAAAATTCGTTCTTCGATACAATCCATTTAAGATAAGAAAAAGAATAAACAGGCGGAATTTCGGCATTTGCCGGGATTTCGCCGTTTTCTGCAATGTACAGCCATAACCGCTCCGCTTACGGAATTATCTCCGCAGGCGGATTTTTTGCTCTTGTCGGTTAAGAAATACGGCGCAGTATTTGCAAAACGTTTAAAATAAGCTCGAAAAAGCGGTTATTGCAGATAATCGCAAGGATTTTTGTAACAAAGTACACAAATGAAGCCTTAATTTTCTACACTCGGTTTGAATATAATAATCAATCATACCTTGAATTTTGCTTTTCTTTTTGATACAATATAATATGTATAGGAATAAAGTGATTTATCAGGATACTATGCCTATATCGTACCTTTTCAAATTTCGAACAGCTTTCACTTTAATATAAAAATAAATTTATGTCTGTCGAGGTGACGCAATGAAAAGTAATAAACAAAACAGTAATGACGTTCCCCTTTACCTTTTTCATCAGGGAAAGAACGCCAAGGCATATGAATTTCTCGGCTCGCATAAGCTTGCCAATGAGGACAAGGTTGTCTTTCGTGTCTGGGCGCCCCATGCGGCGGCGGTCAGCGTAGTCGGCGATTTCAACGGCTGGAACACGCAAGCCAATCCGATGAAAAAGCTTGAGGACAACTCCGTATGGGAATGTACCGTTCAGGGCATCAAGCAGTTTGACAACTACAAATACTGCATTACCACTCAGTCGGGCGAAAAGCGCTACAAAGCCGATCCCTACGGCTTCCATACAGAAACCCGTCCCGAAACCGCCTCAAAGTTTTACGACCTTGACGGCTATGACTGGAAGGACGAAAAATGGATGGTAAAGAGAAAGACCGCCAATGTCTATGAAAGCCCGATAAATATTTACGAGGTTCACGCAGGCTCATGGAAACAGCATGAGGACGGAAATTTTCTTTCCTACCGTCAGTTAGCAGACGAATTGACAAAATATGTCAAGGATATGGGATATACTCATATCGAGTTGCTTCCCGTATGCGAGCATCCGTTCGACGGCTCATGGGGATATCAGGTCACGGGATATTTTGCTCCGACCTCACGCTTCGGCGAGCCGAAGGACTTTATGTACTTTGTGGACAAGTGTCACCGTGAGGGAATAGGCGTTATCCTCGACTGGGTACCTGCCCATTTCCCGAAGGACGCTCACGGTCTTTATGAATTTGACGGTCAGTGCTGTTACGAATATCAGGATATCCGGAAGGGCGAGCATTTGCAGTGGGGCACAAGAGTTTTTGACTACGGCAGGAACGAGGTCAGAAGCTTCCTGACTTCATCGGCGATGTTCTGGCTTGAAAAATATCATATCGACGGTCTGAGGGTTGACGCAGTAGCCTCAATGCTGTATCTCGATTACGGCAGGAACGACGGCGAATGGATCGCCAACAAGCACGGCGGCAGAGAAAACCTTGAAGCCGTGGAGTTTTTGCAGAATCTCAACATTTCGATATTCCGTGAATATCCCGATGTTATGATGATCGCCGAGGAAAGCACGGCGTGGCCGCTTGTTTCAAAGCCTGTCGGCGACGGCGGTCTCGGCTTCAACTTCAAGTGGAATATGGGCTGGATGAACGACTGTCTGAAATATTTTTCAATGGACGGACTTTTCAGGAAGTATAACCACAACTGTCTGACCTTCTCGTTCTTCTATGCGTTCTCGGAAAACTTTGTTCTGCCGATATCACACGACGAGGTCGTTCACGGAAAATGCTCCATGATAAACAAGATGCCCGGCACTTACGAAGAAAAGTTTGCAGGTCTGAGAGCGTTCTATGCCTATATGATCGCTCACCCCGGCAAAAAGCTACTGTTTATGGGACAGGAATTTGCCCAGTTCATTGAGTGGAACTATGAGCAGGGACTCGACTGGGTACTGCTTGACTACGATATGCACAGGAAGATGCAGTCCTATGTCCGCACACTCAACACGCTTTACAAAAAGCATAGTCCGCTCTGGCAGGTCGATTACAACTGGGAGGGCTTCAACTGGATCAGCAACGACGATGTTGACAATTCCGTCATCTCGTTCAGGAGAATTGACAAGGATAAAAAAGAAATTATTGCTGTCTGCAATTTCACCAATGTTGAAAGAAACAATTATCGTATCGGCGTTCCGAGAGCAGGAACATATAAGGTTATCCTCAATTCGGACTCCGAGGAGTTCGGCGGAGGCGGCAAGGGTACTGCGGAAAAGGTCAAAAGCGAAAAAATCCCGATGCACGGCTTCGACAACAGCATAGCTCTTGATCTTGCCGGAATGAGCGTTATTTATCTTACGCCGCCGGCAAGGAGAAATACAAACAAAAAAACTGCAAAAAAAGCAAGCAAATAAAAGGAGGAATAGTAATGTCCCGAAAGCATGAATGTATCGCAATGCTTCTCGCAGGCGGACAAGGAAGCCGTCTGGGTATTCTTACAAAGAACATTGCAAAGCCTGCCGTACCCTACGGCGGAAAATACCGAATTATTGATTTCCCTCTTTCAAACTGCGTGAACTCAGGTATCTATACTGTCGGTGTTCTCACCCAGTATCAGCCGCTTGAGCTTAACGACTATATCGGCAACGGACAGGCATGGGATCTTGACCGTGCCGACGGCGGAGTTCACATTCTTTCGCCCTATCAGCAGATATCGGGCACGGAATGGTACAAGGGAACAGCCAACGCCATTTATCAGAACATCAATTTCATCGACAGATATGATCCCGAATACGTTCTCATTCTTTCGGGCGACCATATCTATAAAATGGACTATTCCAAGATGATCGCTTTCCACAAGGAGAAGAATGCCGACTGCACTATCGCAATGCTCGAAGTGCCGTGGGAGGAGGCTTCACGCTTCGGTCTTATGCTCGTCAACGACGACGGCTCAATCGCAGAGTTTGAGGAGAAGCCGAAAAATCCCCGTTCAAACAAGGCTTCGATGGGTGTTTACGTTTTCTCGTGGAAAAAGCTCAGACAGTACCTGCTTGACGATGAGGCAAACCCGAACTCAAGCAACGACTTCGGCAAGGATCTCATTCCCGCAATGCACGCCGCCCACGAAAGGCTTTTTGCCTACGAATTTGACGGCTACTGGAAGGACGTCGGAACGATTGACAGCCTTTGGGAGGCAAACCTCGACCTGCTCAATCCCCAGGTTGATCTTGACCTGACAGACACAAGCTGGAAGATTTACGCAAAGGATCCCGTCACGGGACCGCACTATGTTTCCGATACGGCAAAGGTGCAAAACTCAATGGTTGCCGAGGGCTGTGAGATTGAGGGTGAGGTTGACTTCTCCGTCCTCTTTGCCAACGTCACCGTTGAGGAGGGCGCAGTTGTCAAGGATTCCATTATTATGCCCGGCAGCGTAGTCAAAAAGGGCGCGGTCGTTCAGTATGCGATCGTCGCAGAGAATGTTACCGTAGAGGAAAAAGCGCAGGTCGGCAGACGTCCCGAGGAAATGGAAAACCTTGAAGACTGGGGAGTTTCCGTTGTCGGAATGGGTGTCAATATCGGCAAGGGCGCAAAGGTCGAGCCGAAAGCAATGATCGGCGAAGATGTAAAGGAGGCGTAAGCAATGAGAGCAAACAATGTACTCGGACTTATTTTTTCAAACACCTTTGACAGCTATCTCAGCGAGATAACCTCGGTCCGCTCCATGGGCTCCGTACCTTACGGCTGCCGCTACCGTCTGATAGACTTCCAGCTCTCCGCAATGGTGAACAGCGGAATGAGCAAGGTCGGCATTATCACCAAGAGCAACTATCAGTCCCTTATGGATCATGTCGGCAACGGCAGAGCCTGGGATCTTTCAAGAAAAAACGGCGGTCTGTATCTTCTGCCGCCTTTCAATATCGGCAACACGGGCATCTACTCCAACAAGATCGAAGCGATCTCAAGCGCAATGAACTTCCTGCGCAATTCGGAGGAAGAATATGTCCTCATGACCGATTGCAACGCAATTTACAACGTTGACCTTTCCGAGATGTTCAACCGTCACGAAGCGACGGGCGCAGATATCACCGTTGCCTATAAACGCACACAGTCCCCTGCTATCAAGGAGCTTTCAAAATTTGAGCTGGACGGCGACGGCAGAATAACCTCCGTCAGCAGAATGGGTGACGGAGAGGCTAACTGCTCGCTCAATGTTATCTTTATGAGAAAGAGCCTGCTTGAAAGGCTTATCAGCGAAGCGATCGGTCTCGGTTACAGGTCATTTACCGAGGACGTGCTTCAGAAAAATATCAAATCCCTGAAAATATTCGGCTATGAATTTGACGGCTATGTAAAGATAATCGACGGTATTCAGAGCTACTTTGAAGCGAATATGGAGCTTCTGAAAAAAGAGAACCGCAAGGCGCTTTTCTCCAACGAAAAGCCTGTTTTCACAAAGGTCAAGGACGACGTTCCTGCGATCTACGGACTCGATTCCCAAGCCTCAAATTCGCTTATTGCGGACGGCTGTGTGATCGAGGGTACGGTTGAAAACAGCGTGCTGTTCAGAGGTGTTCACATCGGCAAGGGTGCAGTCGTCAAAAACTGCGTGCTTATGCAGAACACATATATCAGCGACAATGTCAAGCTCAACTGCGTAATTGCCGACAAGAATGTCGTAATCAAGCCCGACAAGAATCTTTCGGGTGACGTCAAGTTCCCCGTATTCATCGGCAAGGGAATAGTAATCTGAGAAAGGATGAGTTAAATGAAGGTTTTATTTGCTTCCTCCGAGGCGCTCCCGTTCATGGCGAGCGGCGGACTCGGCGACGTTGCAGGCTCCCTGCCCCATGCGCTGAGAAAAAGGCTTATCGGCTGCCGTGTTGTTATGCCGATGTACGATACGATCCGTCAGGAGCTAAAGGACAAGATGAAGTTCATCACTCATATCTCGGTTCCTGTTGCGTGGAGACGTCAGTACTGCGGAATTTTTGAGGCAAAGCACAACGGCGTTATTTACTATCTTTTGGACAATCAGTATTATTTCAAGCGTGACACGATCTACGGTCACTATGATGATGCGGAGAGATTTGCTTTCTTCTCCCGTGCGATACTTGAAATAATTCCACATATCGACTTTAAGCCCGACATAATCCATTGCAACGACTGGCAGACGGCTCTCACACCCGTTTACTATTCGGCAATGTACGCAAATTCTCCGGGCTACGAAAACATCAAAACGGTTTTCACAATTCACAACATTCAGTATCAGGGAATTTACGGAATGGAGCTTCTTCAGGACGTGCTCGGTATTCCTGCCGATAAGGCTTCCCTGATTGAATATGACGGCTGCGTAAACTTTATGAAGGGCGCAATCGAATGTGCCGACAAGGTTACGACCGTCAGTCCGTCCTATGCGAACGAAATTCTTGATCCGTGGTATTCTCACGGTCTGGATTCCATTCTCAACGACAGGCGTTACAAGCTCAGCGGTATTCTTAACGGAATTGACACGGTCGGCTACGATCCCGAAACCGACAAGGACATCAAGGTGAACTATTCCGCCGCCGATCCCTCCGGCAAAAAGGAGGACAAGGAGGAGCTTCAGAAGCTTATGAATCTCCCAGTCAAGCCGAATGTTCCCGTTGTCGGAATGGTTACCCGTCTTGTTTCCCACAAGGGGCTTGACCTTGTAAAGGGTATTCTTGACGAGCTTCTCTCAAAGGCGGAAATGCAGCTTGTCATTCTCGGCTCGGGCGACTATGAGTACGAGAGCTATTTCCGCTGGATTGCAGAGAAATATCCCGACAAGGTCGGTCTCAGGCTCGGCTTTGTCCCCGATCTTGCAAGAAAGATCTATGCAGGCGCGGATATGTTCCTTATGCCGTCAAAGAGTGAGCCGTGCGGTCTTTCCCAGATGGTTGCCCTCAGATACGGCACAATCCCCATTGTACGTGAAACGGGCGGTCTCAGAGATTCCATAACCGACTGCGGCGACGGCAAGGGCAACGGCTTCACCTTTAAGAGCTACAATGCACACGATATGCTTGACGCTATCTACCGCGCCCTGACTCTTTACTACAACGGCGACTGGAACGAGCTTGTTCTGCGTGCGCTCAACTGCGACTTCAGCTGGGGACGCTCCGCCAACGCATATATCAGACTTTACAAGGAGCTTTTAAAAGGTTAAGTATGAAATCATATTATATTCAATTTATTCGCAACGGACTTACCGAGGGCAATGTCAGCGGAAAATACATCGGTCACATTGACGAGCCGCTCAGCGATGAGGGCGTTGCACAGATCGTACAGATGAAAAAGGATTACAGGTACCCAAAAGCCGAGGCGGTTTTTTCAAGCCCTCTCTCACGCTGTACTCAGACGGCAAAGCTTTTATATCCCGACCGTGATCCGATAGTCATTGACGGTCTGATAGAATACAACTTCGGAGAATTCGAGGGAAAGACGGCGGAGGAGCTTCATAATCACCCCGTCTTTCCCGACTGGCTTGCAGGCAAAGCGGATGTTCAGCCACCCTTCGGCGAGAGTAACAATGAGTTTGCAAACAGAATAGCAACCGCATTTATCAAGATCGTTGACGGTCTGATAGAAACGGGTGTGACACATTCGGCGATAGTCACCCACGGCGGAGTTATTATGGCTTTGATGACGCTGTTCGGACTGCCCGAAGCTCCGATGCACGAATGGATGACGCCCGGCGGCTGCGGCTATACGGCACGCATAACTCCGTCGCTGTGGTCAAGAGGCCGCAAGATGGAGATAATCGCAGAGGTTCCCGAAATTGAGGGAGAAAACGACCTCAACCCCATCGACGATTTTAATGTCGAGGACTACATAAACGATTGAAAAACAAGGAGTAATTAAATGAATAACTACAAAACAGTTATAAAAACAGAAAAATTTCCTCAGCTCACACGCCGTGTTTTAACAACCGAAAACGGTCTTAAATCTAACAACGTGACCGCAATGCGCTTCGACAATAACGGCGTGCTTTTTGTCGGCACGGACAAGGGACTTGCCCGATTTGACGGCGAGAAATTCTCCCCCGTAAATATCGGCGTTAAGGACGCTGAGATATCTATGATATATTTCGATGCGGACAATCATATGTTTGTCGGCGTAGGCAATTCGATGCTTGAATTTGACGGGAAGAAGAAAATTTCTGCAAAGGAATTCAGCTCCAAGCTTGTTGACGTCAAGGTCGATCTTGACGGTAAAACTTGGATACTGACCGAAACCGTTCTCTACAAGCTCGACGGCAAGGGCGGATATGAAATCGAGATCGGCGTTCCCGGCAAGGGAAGCTGTCTTGCCGTATATAAGAACAACAAGGTTTATGCCGGCACGGACGGCGGCGGACTTCACGCCCTCGCAGGCAAACGCTGGCACTGGTCGGAGCTTATGCACGGCATTACAGGTGCGCTCAGCGACACCGTCACCTGCCTTTATATGGATCCCGTCGGCAACATCTGGGTTGGCACGGACAAGGGCGTATGCGTCTATGACGACAACAGTTACTGGCTCGATCATTCCAAGATTGCAGGACTTCCCGAGGCTCATATCACCGATATGGCGATCGCCGAAAACGGAGACAAATATTTTGCAACAACTACGGGACTTATTCATCAGCACAACGGCAGACTGTCCTACTACGGCTACAAGCGTTGGCTTCCGAGTCCGCACGCAACGGGTGTTGCTATCTCTCCCGACGGAACAGTCTGCGTTTCGACCGACAACGGCATCAGCCTCTTTGAAACCAGAATGATGTCGCTTAAAGAAAAGGCGGTTGAGCTTCGTTCTCAGAGTGAAAAATATAACGTCAACCGTGGATATGTCCTTGACCGTCACCTTGATAATGAGGGTGTTGTTTCTCTCGATGAGGGCTATGTTCCCGCAACCGATAATGACGGTCACTGGACAGGACTTTACACGGCGGCTCTCTGCTTTGAATACGCCTGCACCAAGGACCCCGAGGTTCGTGCAATGGCAAAGAGGTCACTTCTTGCGATGATCCGACTTACAAGGATAACGGGGATCGAGGGCTTTACCGCAAGAGCGATAAGATATCCCGATGCAAGAGATTACGGCACGGGCGCCCGTCACGAATGGCACTTCACCAAGGACGAGGACGGCGAGGAATGTGAATGGCTCGGCGAGACCTCCTCGGACGAGATGGTCGGTCACTTCTACTGCTATGCAAACTATTACGATCTTGTTGCCGACGATGAGGAAAAGGCGCTCATTGCCGACGTTGTGAATAAGATACTCAATCATATTATCGACCATAATTTCCGCCTTGTTGACACAGACGGACTTCCGACAACGTGGGCAAACTGGGATCCCGACCTGCTCAATAACGATCACAAGTGGATCTACGAAAAGGGCACGAACTCCCTGCAGATGCTCACTTTCCTGAAGATCGGTTATCACATCACGGGCGACGAGAAGTACGAAAAGCTCTTTGTGAAATTTGCAGGACAGAAGCATTTTGCAATGAACCTTATGCAGTATAAGATCCCCGACGGACATCTGCTTCACATTGACGACAACCACGATTTCCTTATGATATCTCTTTTGATGAAATATACGGACGATCCGAATCTCCGCTCGATTTTCGCAATGGGACTTACTCACCATTGGGAGGACGAAAAGGTTGAAAGAAACGCTTTCTTCAACTTCGTTTACGGTGCGACAACGGGCGAGAGATACAATGCCGAGGACGCAATCGACGAGCTTATGGACTGCCCGATGGATCAGGTTATGTGGCCGCTTTACAACAGCTACCGCAACGACCTCAAGTGGGATATGGCTCCGACAGAGCTCGGTATGCCGCCGCAGCTCTTTGATCCGCTTCCGGCTCACGAAAGAAGAATTACAAGCAACGACAGCAACCGTTTCACGGTTGACAGCGGAGCGGAGGATGTGGCTCAGGCAAAATTTGAAAAGTCGGACGATCCGACAGCCTACACGATGTTCCCCGGTACGGGCGACGACAAGGGACTTTGCTTCAAATCTTGCACCAATTTCACTCATCCGTACTGGTATGCAAGATACTACGGTCTTATTGAGGACTGTGAATAAACTGATTAAGGAGTACATAATAAAATGGGTAAAAAGATCGTTGTTGCCGGAGGCGGTCACGGCGGAATTGCCGCCGCCGCAATTCTGGCACAACATGGCTTTGATGTTACGGTTTACGAAAAAAACAGGCGTGAGGACATGGGTTACGACTGGACGGATATCTTTGACCGCAAAGGTCTTCTGACCTGCGGAATGGAGATGCCGCCGGAGGACAAATACCGCCTTAAAAACGATATGACTTTTTTCAGCCCCTCACGGGAGAAACCGATCAAACAGCACGTTCCCGAAGAACAGCTTGAAATTCAGATGGAACGCAAGGATATTTACGATCACATAATCTCCCATGCGGAAAGCTGCGGAGTCAAGTTTCTCTACGAAACGGAGGTTGAGGCTCCCGTTATGCTCGGCGGCAGGGTTGCGGGTATCCGCACAGCCGACGAGACGGTTTACGCCGACCTTGTCATCGACGCCGCAGGCCTCAATTCTCCCGTCCGCAAACAGCTCCCCGACGCACTCGGCATACAGAAAGAAACCGACAAATTCGATACTTTCTATGTCTACCGTGCGTTTTATAACAAAACCGCTCCCGTTGAGGAAGATAAATACAGGGTTTATCTCATGTTTGACGATAAACCGCAGATCTGCTGGGTTGCCGACGATGAGGAATACACCGATGTGCTGATCGGCAAGTTTGATCCTCTGACCGAGGAGGAGGTTGAGGAAACCCTCGGAAATCTCCGTGAGATCAACGATGATCTCGGTACAGAGCTTGTCAGAGGCGGTCAATTTGTCACAATTCCCGTCCGTCAGCCCCTCGGTATTCTCGTTGCGGACGGCTATGCCGCAGTCGGTGACAGCGCATTTATGACCGTGCCGATCATCGGTTCGGGAATTGCCAACAGCCTGAAAGCGGCTAAGCTCCTTGCCGATGCGATAATTGAGGATGAGGAGGAATTATACAACGCCGAAACTCTCTGGAAATATCAGCGTGAGTTTTATAAAAAACTCGGCAACGGACTTGCTCCGCTTGCCGTTATCAAGCTTATGGTTGACCGCTTTTCTCCGAGAGACATTGACTATTTCTTTGATAACAATATTCTCAACTCCGAGGATTTGACCTTCGGTGCGGACACAAACAGCATTATGTGCTTTATCGAAAAGCTGCTGAACTTAGATTCTCTCAAATCAAAGGTTAAGGGCTTTATCAATGATTTTGCACTTTCCAAGAAGGTGCTCGGAATGAACACAAGGATTGCCGCAGTTATGGCAATTACAAAAGCTATGCCCGTAAGATATGACCGCAAGCGCATAAAAAATTGGTCTGAGGGCTATAATAAATG
>JAXJRE010000165.1:0-3089 GCA_036310785.1 Acutalibacteraceae bacterium | reverse complement strand
TATACAGAAGGATCTGCTTGAATATCATCCGCAGAATTTCTCTGCCGTTCCGCTTGCCATCGAAACGATTTATAAGAGGATCTGGTTTACTGCCAAGAAGTCGGGCAGAGAGGAGCTTCTGAAAAAGGGACTTAAAATCAGCAAATTCCTGCTCAAGCTCGGTATTGATAAAAGAAGAAAGATATTCTCGGAGATTATTGATAATCTCGGCGGCAATCTGGAAATGATCGTCTGCGGCGGAGCTTATCTTGACGAGAAATACGAAAAGGGTATGACCGATTTCGGTATCAAGATTATCAACGGCTACGGAATAACCGAGTGTTCGCCTGCCGTTACCTGCAACAGGCTTGACGCATATAAGGTCGGCAGCGTAGGCGTACCTCTGCCGTGCAACGAGATAAAGATCAAGGATCCCGACGCTGACGGAGTCGGTGAGATCTGTGTCCGCGGAAAGAACGTTATGATGGGTTACTACAACGAGCCTGAGGCGACCGCCGAGGTCTTTGACGGCGACTGGTTCCTCACCGGTGATTACGGCTACATTGACGAGGACGGTTTCCTCTTCTTCCGAGGAAGAAAGAAAAACCTTATCGTCCTTTCAAACGGCAAGAACGTTTCTCCCGAGGAGATCGAAGACAAGCTCTCCACAATCGAGTATGTCAAAGAGGTCATCGTCTATGATGAGGACGGCTATATCACCGCCGAGTTCTTCCTTGATACTGTCGATACTCCCGACGCTAAGGAAAGAATAAAAGCCGACGTCAACGAGATCAACAGGAAAATGCCCACATATAAGCAGGTTACAAGGGTTAAGACGAGAGACACGGAATTCCCGAAGACGACCACACTCAAAATTCTCAGGAACTATAAGAAATAAATACCAAATAAGACGGGGTTGTCGCAATAAGATGAAGAAGCCGTTTTCTTCCGATGCCCGGCGTATGTTATACGTCAAATCGGAAAAAACGGCTAAAAAGAAACACACATTTTTCTAATTCATTCTAAATAAGAAATGTCAAGGCTTGTATCGGTAGAAAACCAATACAAGCCTTTTGATTTAATAATTGTTTCTTTTGTTCTTCGCTTAGTGCGACAGCTCCTTTTTACTTATGATATTTTCCTCCACTGTTTATGCGGAAGGATCTGTAAATCTGTTCGAGGAGCATTATCCGTGCCAGCTGATGCGGAAAGGTCATCTCCGACATTGAAAGCCTGAAATCGGCACGTTTTTTCACCTCGTCGGAAAGTCCGTATGAGCTGCCGATGATGAAAACAACGTTGCTTATTCCCGAAACACCGCAGGAGGCAAGCTCCTTGGCAAGCTTCTCGGAGCTGAGCTGTTTGCCCTCGATACACATTGCAAATACCCTTGCACCGACGGGGATTTTTGAAAGAATGTCTTTGCCCTCAGCCTCAAGCGCATTGTAAATCTCTGCCTCGGACGGATCTTCGGGGAGCTTTTTCGGATTAAGCTCGATTATGTTCAGCTTGCAGTATGCACCGAGCCGCTTGACGTATTCGTCGGACGCATCTCTGAGGTATTTTTCCTTTAGCTTTGCTTCGCAAATTATCGTTACGCCTATCATCACAGCACCGCCATTTCCGGCTCGTCCGAGCCTGCAACGGTAAGTATGTAGTCCCTGTTTTCCTCCGCACCCATGCAATCAAGAGCCGATTTAGTCGTCCGATAGGCGAGGGAGGGGATGTTGTTCTCCTTGCTCAGGTGACCGAGCACAAAACGGGTTGTGCCGCTTTTTATCAGCTCGGTGATAAATTCTCCGCAGGCGATGTTGGAAAGATGCCCGACATCGGAGAGTATTCTGCGCTTTAAAAGATAGGGGTAGCTTCCGTTCCTGAGCATACCGATGTCGTGGTTGCTCTCGACAAGGGCGAGATCACAGCCTGTCAGAGCCGCTCTCATTTCTTCGGTGACAATACCCGTATCTGTGGCAACGCAGAGCCTTCTGCCGTCGCTTGCGGTCACGGAAAAACCACAGCTTTCGGCAACATCGTGGGAGGTGCGGAACGGAGATATTAACTGACCGTTGCACTCGACCTCACCGTCAATCGGGTATACGGGAAATTTACCGTTGAGAACTCCTGCCTTTTCAAGCTCACGGAGCGTACCCTCCGTTGCGTAAACGGGGATCCCGAATTTTGATGCAAAAACACGCAATCCCTTTATGTGGTCGCTGTGTTCATGGGTGACAAAAACAGCACCGATGTCCTTTTCGCTGACTCCGATGCTGTTGAGCTTCAATGATATCTGCTTGGCACTCACTCCGGCATCAATCAGCACTCCGCCGCCCGATGAACCTATATAGGTGCAGTTGCCGCTGCTTGATGAAAAAAGTGAACAAAATCTCGCCATATTAACCTATCCTTGAAGTAAAATTATTGCCCCGAACAAAAGCCGGGGCGATTATAGTATTATCTTAGCCTACCTGCGTACCGTCAAGCATCTTGGGCTTGTCCTCTTCGCTGACACGGACTATGTCCGCACCGAGATTGCTGATTTTTCCGACAACATTGTCGTAGCCTCGGTCGATATAAACGATGTTTTCGATAGAAGTCGTACCTCTTGCGATAAGGCCAGCAATGAGCATTGCCGCACCTGCACGGAGGTCGTCAGCCTTGACAGGGGAGCCGTTGAGATATTCAACGCCCTCGATCGTTGCCGCCTTGCCGTTTACCGATATGTTTGCACCCATTCTGGCGAGCTGTTCAACATACTGGAAACGGCTGTCCCAGACGCCCTCGGAAACGATGCTCGTTCCGTCGGCGATTGCAAGCATTGTTGCAAACTGGGGCTGCATATCCGTCGGAAAACCGGGGTGGGGCATTGTCTTGATGTTACACTTGCCCGGTCTGCCGTTGCCGATTACTCGGACGGAATCGTCATATTCCTCTACCGTTGCGCCGCACTGAATAAGCTTGGCTGTTATTGATTCAAGATGCTTGGGAATAACGTTCTTGATAAGAACATCGCCCTGAGTTGCGACTGCGGCAACCATAAATGTGCCTGCCTCGATCTGGTCGGGGATTATGGAATAGGTACAGCCGTGCATATGCTCAACGCCGCGGATCTT
>JAXJRE010000164.1:0-3035 GCA_036310785.1 Acutalibacteraceae bacterium | reverse complement strand
TTGACGGATACTTCGATCATATCCGTGAAAACGAGAGCGAGGCTATTCCGACCGTAAGCGAGGATCTTCAGCATCACGCAAGCGGCTGTTACAGCGCCAACTCCAAGATCAAGAAGCTCAACCGTGAGGCTGAAAACGAGCTGATTTATGCGGAAAAGATTGACGTGCTCTCCTCCGTGCTCACAAAGTCCGAGCCGAAAAGCACCGAGATTGAAAAGGCGTGGGAACGTGTTATGTTCAACCAGTTCCACGACATTCTTGCAGGCTGTTCGATCAAGCCTGCCTATGAGGACGCCTACGCAGGCTTCGGCTATGCCAAGGAAACTGCAATGGAGGTTGTCTCCTTTGCGGCTGAGAGAATTTCGTGGCGTGTGAACACGACCAAATTCTTTGACGCAGAGCCTTCGGGAATGAGAGGCCGCCTTTGGATAAGAAAGGGCGAGGGCGCACCGATGGTTGTATTCAACCCCCATTCGTTCCCCGTCAAGGGCACGGCAAGCTTCGGCGAGCATTGGGTGTCGGGCGTGGTTGACGAAAACAACAACGACGTTGAGTTCCAGATGGTAAGGGCGCCTTACACCGACGGAAGAAGCAAAACGAGATGCCTCTTTGACGTTGAGATTCCTGCCTACGGCTACTCGACCTACTTCATCTTTAAGGAAGAACAGGAATACAATCCGCTTGAACGTGAAAATCAGTTCAAAATCAGTGACCGCTTCATCGAGAACAGCGTTGTTCGTCTTGAGTTTAACGATGACGGACAGGTCACATCATATTTCAACAAGAAGAAGAACAAGGAATACTGCAAAAAACCGATGGGCGCGGTTGTCTGCGAGGACATAGAAAGCGACACATGGGGACACCTTGTTTTTGATTACAACAAGGATATCGGAAGCTTCGGCAATGCAAAATTTGAAATTGTCGAAACGGGCACAATGAGAGCAACACTCAAGGTTGAGAGCAGCTATAACGATTCCGTGCTTGTCCAATATTATTCGCTTTACAAGGACAGCGACAAGGTTGAAGTCAGGTGCAAAACTCTCTTTAAAGAGGATTATAAGCTCTTGAAGCTTACCTTCCCCGTTGCGATTGACAACGCAAAGGCAGTTTACTCAATGCCGTTCGGATTTATCAAAAAGGAGACTAACGGCGAGGAAGAGCCTGCGCAGGGCTGGACTGCAATCGAAAACGACGATGACGGCTTTGCCCTTATCAACAACGGTCGTTACAGCTTCTGCGCCATAGGCAGTGAGATGAGAATGACGGCGGCGAGATCCTGCGCTTATCTCGACCATTACGGACAGGAATACCGTGATCCCGACATGGAGCTGATAGATCAGGACGAGCTTGAATTTACCTACGCATTTATGAGTTGTGACAGCGGAGATTATTCGCAGATCGTCCGTGAAGCAGAGCTTCTGAATATGCCTTTGGCTCTCTATCAGGAGACTCACCACAAGGGCGAGCTTCCCTCGACCTACGGCGGAATGAGCATTGACTGCGACAACGTGATCGTTCAGGCAATAAAGATCGCCGAGGACAAGAACGGTTATGTTCTGCGTGCGTTTGAAACGTGCGGAAAAGACTGCACCGCAACGCTTGACCTCAGCTTCATCGGCAGAAAGGTTACTCTCAGCTTTGCTCCGCAGGAGTTCAAATCTGTCTTTGTTCCGTTTGACGGCGGCGAGATCAAGGAAATTTTGCTGACCGAATTGGATTAAAATAATTTAATAAAACGGCTCGATCCGACAACTCTTTAAAGCGAGTGTCGAATCGAGCCTTTTATTTCAGGTGCAATTCAATATGCTTTTTATGCTTTCTTTTTAAGCACAGGCATCCAGAGTCCTGCCTGAACGGTGCGGTGACGGAACGAACATTCCTTAGGCTCTTTCGTTTCGTACCAATCCGAGAAGCAATAGCGATCCTGAGTGTCACGCAGATATCTGACTATGCTTTCGGAGAACAGCTTTGTGTTCTCTCCGCTTTCGTCAAGAACGGAAGCCCACAGCATCCAGTCGGTTTTCGTGAAATCCCTACGCATATCGAGAGGAACGCCGTATTCGTTCAGCTCCTCATGGTATTTTCTGCTCTCGGCGGCATAGATGCTCTTGTCAAAGAGGTTGAAGCCGAAAACAAGATCCCATGCCATATTGTATTTCAAGCTCCAGCTTTCTTCGTTGCCGACGGCGAACGAAAGATATCCGTTGACCTTGGCTTTTTCAACAAGCTCCTTTGCAAAGGCTTTTGCGGTTTTCATTGCGTCGGTATCCTTGCCAAGAGCTTTTGAAATCCTGTCAAAACAGGCAATTCCCATAATCGACTTGATTGCAAGGTTGACGTTCTTTTCGCTGTGTCCGGCAAAGTCGTCCGTGCAAAGCTGATTATCAAGGACAACGCCCTGCTTTATCAGATAATCCGCCCACTTTTCAAGCAGATCGTAATTCGCTTTCATCTGCGAATCGTCGCCGCTGAAACGGTAATACGCAAAGGACATCACAAGCATATTACCACATTCCTCAACGGGCATATGATATTTCGGATCGAAATAATCACGGCTTTCGGCAAAAATGGTGCGTCTGTATTTGTTCATCGAATCCCTGAGCGCATAGACCTGACCGTCGGCAAGCGGATACTGACCGATATCGTGCGGTGCAAAGTCAAGTCCCCATGCCTTGCTTCTTGAAAACTCGAATATACCCGTCATCATCGCCTTGACAAGCTCGGGATTATAGAGAAGGAACATCGGCACGGCAGGATAAGAAACATCAACCGTATTGATACAGCCGTTTGAATAACATTCCTTTGAAAGATAGAGAAGCTCTCCCTTTCCGTTCCTGACAAGCTTGTGACCTGCCAAAACCTGCCTTGCGGCGGCGGTGAGAATAGCCTGATAGCTTTCGCCGAAGTCCTCGGCATCGTCAAGGATCATTTTGTTCTGAGCGAGGAGTTTTTTATAAAGCGTTTCCCTGTTGTCACGGCAGAAAATAATCGCATCCTTAATATCCGCAAAGCTTTCCGTCCACAGGCCCTTGAGC
>JAXJRE010000163.1:0-2194 GCA_036310785.1 Acutalibacteraceae bacterium | reverse complement strand
GCATAAAATTAATCCCCTTAAAGTAGTCTTGAAAACTTTTTGTTTTTTCAAGTGTCTACTCTAAGGGGATTATATCATGCACTCGCTCGGATTCGGGGCGTTGTATTTTGATTACAATTATTATTTACTTCGTCTGAGGGCCGTTATAGCCGTTTGCCTCCTGAAATTCAGCGATTTTATCAACAACGGAAAGGAGAACATCAAAGCCGGTATGTACTGTATCAACATCGAAACGCTCCGGAAGATCTCTCCAAGTATGATAGTAATAGGTCAGAACAGGATTCTGTGCGGCAAAGGTTATGGATTTTACTCCGGCCTTTGTCATCGGAGTGCTGTCGCAGCCTCCGACGGGATTATGTATTCTGCCGCCTGTTTTGCTCTCAATGCCTAACTCATTGAAGGTGTCCGTGAACATCTTTTCAAGGTCGGTATCAAAACGGGTGAACTGCCAATCGTCCTGTATGGCAACTTCAAAGTAGTCCTTGTCTGCGATGGAGTCAATGTTAATGTTATACGCATTGTGAAGCATACCGTCATTCTTGTGCTCCTTTGCAAAAGCGATTGATCCTCGAAGACCGGCTTCTTCGCTTCCGCAGTTGAAATCAACAATTCTGCAGTTTTTCGGCATCTTATCAGGATTTTCTTTGAAATACTTGATAACCTCGTAGCTCAAAGCACAGCCTGTCGCATTATCCATAGCACCTCTTGATGCGTTTTCCTCGTGAGGATCACACCACATTATAAGAAGACCGCAGCCGATTGCACAAATCATCGGAATGAAATTCATCAGAGTTAAAAATGCCGCAAACGAAGCTGACTGCGCCGCAGCGTGAGCCCAGGACGCACCTAAGAGATAGCCTGTTGAGATAATGCCCATGGCAATGGAGGAGAACATCATAAAGAGTGCGCATACAGCGCCGAAGCCGACCTTTGCATATGTAACGATGATTCCGACGATCGGGTTATCCTTGTATCGGTATCCGTGCTCGGAATGTTTCCAGTTCCAGCTTGTGTCGGTGTGTCCCGAAAGGATAATTGTATAATCGTAGTTTCCGTCCTCGGGAAGAAGCTCACCGTAAACATTCTGTGAGATCCTCTGTCTGAAAAACATATCAAACCATGTTTTGTAAAGGAAAACGCTGCACACGAGCCAAACCAGAGTGACAACAGAAACAAAAGCCATTGCTATCCAGAGATTGAAATTTGACTGAGCAAAATATGTGAGTACGCAAAGCGCAAGTCCGACATAGCCTGCATAGGGAATGCCGCCGATTGATGCTCTCGGTGAAACGGCAAACTCCTCGGTTTTAGGCTCAATTCCGATTTCACGCAGTTTATCGCCCATAAAGTCTGCGTATTTTCTTTCGCCCTCTGAGCCGGGAAGACGTGAGCCGATCTTCTTTGCCGCATGAGTTACAATGTCGTATGCCTCCTGAGCATACTTTCTGTTTTCAGCTTTCATTCTTTTACCCTCCAAGTCGGTTTGTAATATTCTGCACATCAATATGCCGTGCCGAATATTATAAATAATTCTATCATTGATAAAGAAAAATCGCAATAGAAATATCCAAAAAAACAGAAATCAATGATCTTTTTTTATTGAGCTTGAATTTTATGTAAATTTATGATATTATAACAATATAAACGAAAATTTTTGTTGAAATTTTTCAAAAAGGAGGCCGGATATGGCTGATAAACAGACAAACGCTCTCAGACCATTCGGAATGAGGGACAAAATCGGATATGCTTTGGGTGATTTCGGCTGCAATATGAGCTTTTCATTCATAAGCAACTACATGATTACCTTTTTCGTAATTTGTATGAAGCTGGATCCCATTGTGTGCGGTATGCTGATATTTATCGGCAAGGTATTTGACGCAATCAATGATCCCATTGTCGGAGGTCTGGTTGACGCTTCAAAGGGAGGAAAAGAGGGCAAGTTCAAAACATGGATAAAGTGGGCAAGCCTTCCGCTGCTTGCTTGCAGTATACTTATGTTTATCTATGTTCCCGACGCTCCCATGGGAGTGAAAATCGCAATGTGCATCGGTCTTTACTGCTTGTGGAGTCTTGCGTACACGAGCGTGAATGTGCCTTACGGCTCGATGCAGTCGGTCATTACAAAAGAGCCGACCGAGCGTGCCCAGCTCTCAACATGGAGAAGCATAGGAGCTATGTTTGCTCAGCTTCCGCT
>JAXJRE010000162.1:0-7744 GCA_036310785.1 Acutalibacteraceae bacterium | reverse complement strand
AGCGAAGAACAAAAGAAACAATTATTAAATCAAAAGACTTGTATTGGTTTTCAATACCGATACAAGTCTTGATACTTCTTATTTAGAATAAATCGAATAAATCAATGTTTCTCTTGTTCTTCATTTTATTGCGACAGCTCATAGTTTGTTTATTATTTCTTCTTTTTCTTGAATAATGACGGCTTGTGTATTTTTATTTTCGGCTCGGAGGAAACCTCGCCCTCAAAAGCGTCGCTCTTTTTCCAAATATGGACGACACCCTCGTCGTTGAGAAGCTTGATAATAATAACCAGTATCGGCAGCAGGAAGATGCCGAGGAAGCCGAAAAGCTGGGAGCCGATATACATAGCCATCAACGTGATGAACGGCGGCAGATCGACCGTTCCGCCGACGATCTTAGGCTCAATGATCTGTCTGACAACATAAATAATGGCATAAAGTACGAACAAACCTATTCCGAGTCCGATCTTGCCCGTGATAAGGCTGTAAATACACCAGGGAACCATAAACGTTCCCGTTCCGATAACAGGGAGAATGTCAAGCACGGCGATTATCAATGAAAGCGCAAGGATATTGCCGTCCTTGTAAAGACCGATCAGCGACAGAATATTCAGTCCGATGAAAATTTCCGTTCCTGTTATACAGATGATGAGCGCATAGGATTTTATGAGCTTGGCAAGCGAGGTAAGAACGATCCTTTTGGTTGCCGAGAGCTTTTTCTCATTTTCGCAGGAAAGCTGACCTTTGATGAATTTTACCACTCTGTCGTAATCAACCGCCATAAAGCACGAGGAAACGATTGCTATCATCACGGCGACGAATACGGAGGGTATCTGCTTTGCCGTGCTCCAGATTCCGCTCAGCGGAGTGGATAAGCTTGAAAGACTGAATTTTTCGCCGCTTGAAGCCTTATCCATAATAAAGCTTGCGATTTCAGCCGCGCTCTTTTCTTTCAATGCGTCAAAGAAAGGTACCATTGATTTTGTGGCCTTTGCTTCCATTCCGTCGGGAAGAAAGCGTATCACGTTGAGAGACCATGTCTTGACATTTTCAATCAAGGTCGGTATATCGGAAAGCTTTTCCTGAATAAAAGCTATCATGCTTTTTATTCCGTCAACGCACTTGACTCCGATAAACGAGATCAATGCCGCAATGATAAGGTACAAAAGCAGGACAAGGATTGTTGTTGTGATACCTTTTTTTATCTTTGTTTTTCTTGTAATAAAAATTGTCGGCTTCTGAACGATGACTGCGATAAAGAAAGCGAACAGAAACGGCGCAAACATTGAAAAGCAGTATTTCAAAAATAAATAAGCCAGTCCGAGCACAATGGCGTAGTAAACGATGTTGATAATCCTTTTTCGTCGAAATTCGGCTTTGTCCATAGTATTTTCACTCCCTGTATAGATTAACTTTAACATTGTTATTGAATATATTATACCATAAAAGAGCATAATGCAAATAAAAAATGAAAAAATTTAAAAAAACACTTTATTATTTCTTCATTATATGATAAACTAAAGCAATATATTGAGATTCTGTTGCTCAAATGAATAACAGGGAGTTGAAAACAATGGACATAGCTGTTTTAGGCTACGGTGTCGTCGGATCCGGTGTCGCGGAGGTTATTTCCCTCAACGGGGATAAAATCTCAGATAAGGTCGGCGGAGAGAGAATAAACGTCAAGTACATTCTTGATCTCAGGAAATTTCCGGGCGACAAAAACGAAGACAAGATAATTGATGATTTCAATATTATCCTCAATGACGGCGATGTTAAGATCGTTGCCGAGGCAATGGGCGGACTTCATCCTGCTTTTGAATTCGTATCCTCCTGCCTCAAGGCAGGCAAATCCGTTGTCACCTCAAACAAGGAGCTTGTTGCCGAAAAGGGCGATATCCTGCTTGAGACGGCAATGGAAAACAATGTTAATTTTATGTTCGAGGCGAGCGTCGGCGGCGGTATCCCCGTTCTTCGTCCGATCATTCAGTGCCTTGCCGGCAACGATATTGACGAGGTTGCCGGAATACTCAACGGTACAACAAATTTCATTCTTTCAAAGATGATCTTTGATTCTATGAGCTTTGAGGACGCTTTGAAGCTTGCTCAGGAAAAGGGCTATGCCGAGAAGGATCCCACAGCCGATATCGAGGGCTTTGACGCCTGCCGCAAGATCTGTATCCTTGCCGCACTCTGCTTCGGCAGTCACGTTTATCCCAAGACGGTTTATACCGAGGGAATTACAAAGATCACCCTTGAGGATGTTGAATATGTCCGCTCGTGGGGCGGAGTTATCAAGCTCCTCGGAAGGGCGAAAAAGGCGGGCGACAAGATTTCCGCAATGGTTACTCCTGCGCTTGTGAAGAATTCAAGTATTCTTTCGGGTGTCAACGGTGTTTACAATGCCGTCCTTGTAAGGGGAAATGCGGTCGGCGACGTTGCTTTCTACGGTCAGGGCGCTGGTAAGATGGCTACGGCGAGTGCCGTGGTCGGCGATATTATCGACTGTGATCAGAACATCGGCAAAAATAAGGGCATCGGCTGGAACAAGGCGGAGGACGGAGCTGTCATAGACATCAGCGAGACAGAAACCGCTCTCTATGTCCGTGCTTCGGGCTGTAAGGACAGCTCACTTGAAAAGGCAAAGGAAATCTTCGGAGATATTACGGTGCTTTCAAGGGACAACGCTCCCGAGGACGAGTTTGCATTCGTTACCCCCGAGGGCAAAGAGGGAGCGCTCAGAGAAAAGCTCGAAAAGCTTGACGGAGCTGAGCTTCTCTCGGTTATCAGAACAGTTAATTATTGATAAAGTGGTGAAATAATTTATGGGACTTATTGTTCAGAAATTCGGCGGCAGCTCTGTCGCCAACACGGAGCGTGTCATGAATGTTGCGAAGATCGTAACAGACACCTACAAAAAAGGAAATGACGTTGTCGTTGTCGTATCCGCACAGGGCGACACAACGGACGACCTCATCGCCAAGGCAAAGGAGATCAGCTCTCACAATTCAAAGAGAGAGATGGATATGCTTATGGCGGCAGGCGAGCAGATTTCAATCGCTCTGCTTGCAATGGCGATCGAGGAGCTCGGCTGTCCTGCGATATCGCTTCTCGGCTGGCAGGCAGGCTTCCGCACGGATTCCGTATATTCGGCGGCAAGAATCAAAAAGGTTGAAGCCGACAGAATCAGGACAGAGCTTGACAACAGAAAGATCGTTGTCGTCGCAGGCTTCCAGGGAATCAACAAGTATCAGGATATGACAACCCTCGGCAGAGGCGGCTCCGACACAAGCGCAGTTGCTATTGCGGCGGCTCTCAATGCGGACAGATGCCAGATATTCACCGATGTTGACGGTGTTTACACCGCCGACCCCCGTAAGGTCAAGGACGCACGCCGACTTGAAGAAATAACATATGATGAGATGCTTGAGCTTGCAACCCTCGGCGCGCAGGTTCTTAACAACCGTTCGGTTGAAATGGCAAAAAAATATAATGTTGAGCTTGAAGTTATTTCGAGCCTTAACCCGATTCCGGGAACAATCGTAAAGGAGACCACTAAAATGGAAAAAATGTTAGTAAGAGGCGTTACAAAGGATAAGGACGTTTCAAGAATTTCAATCGTAGGCGTTGAGGACGTTCCGGGAATTGCATTCAAGATCTTTTCTCAGCTTGCAAAGCACAACATAAACGTTGATATCATTCTCCAGTCCGTAGGCCGTGACGGCACAAAGGACATCGCTTTCACAGTCAGCACGGCTAACGAGGACGAGGCTGTTGAGTGCGTTAAGGCTCTCCCGTTCATCGGTGACGCAAAGGTAGTCAGCGACAATACGGTTGCCAAGGTTTCCGTAGTCGGCGCAGGTATGGAGACTCACCCCGGCACAGCTTCAAAGATGTTTGAGGCTCTCTACGGTAAGGGAATCAACATTCAGATGATCTCCACCAGCGAGATCAAGATTTCCGTCCTCATTGACGAGAACGACGCAGACAAGGCTGTTTCCGCAGTTCATGACGCTTTCTTTGGAAACGATTGAAGGATAGACCTTAGACGATAAAATCTTAAGTTAGCAGAGACCATTTCAGCCTCCCCTTGTTGCAAGGGGAGGTGTCGCATTTATGCGACGGAGGGGATAAGAGAAGTCAGACTTTAGATTTTAGACATTAGACTTTAGACGTTTAAGTTTTAATTTTCGATGAAACTTTCCGGCTCCCTTGTGTAAAGGGAGCTGTCACGAAGTGACTGAGGGATTGACAAAAAACTTTTGCCTTAGTTTATCTTTATTTGTCTCGCAGATGTTTTTATACGAATAAATTTTTTCAAAAACTATTGACAACCGATTTTTTCGGTAGTATAATGCGACTAAACCGATGAGAAAGAGTGAGTAGATCTTAACACTGTTCTCTCAGAGAGCCGCAGGCGGTGAAATTGCGGCAGAAGAAGATTTGATTGAATGGACTTTCGAGGGCGAGCGGAAACAAGGCTTTTGCTTTGGAGTATGTGAGACGGAGGAGACTCTCCGTGAACAAAGGTCAGCGTATGAAAGTACGTCAGAGAGGGCGTGGAAACACGTCAAGCGGGGTGGCACCGCAGGATATGATTTTTATTCCTGTCCCGGCAAGTTATTTGCCGTGGCAGGATTTTTATTTTTTCGGGAGGTTTTCGTTATGTTCTTGTTCACAAAGCTTTGGCGCAGGCGCGCCGATGAAAATTTTATTCTCAAAGAAAACAAAAGCTAATATAATAACTGTGAAATAACGAAAGGTTGGTATTTATTATGAAAAAATTTATTGCTCTTGCGCTCAGCGCACTCTTCATTCTCGGAACACTTACAGCTTGCGGTTCAAAGTCCGCCGATGACGGAAAATCTTCCGCAAAGGTATACAATGTCGGCATCTGCAACTATGTTGACGATGCTTCACTCAATCAGATTGTTGACAATATCAAGTCTCAGCTTGCCGCAATCGGTAAGGAAAAGGGCGTTGAGTTCTGTATCAGCTATGACAACTGCAACGCAGATTCAAACGTTCTCAACCAGATCATTTCAAACTTTATCGCCGATGACGTTGATCTCATGGTAGGTGTTGCAACTCCCGTAGCAATGGCTATGCAGACGGCAACTGAGGGTAAGAACATTCCCGTTGTTTTCTCCGCTGTAACCGATCCCGTTTCCGCAAAGCTTGTTGATTCTCTTGAGGCTCCCGGCAGCAACATCACAGGTACTTCCGATTACCTCAACACAAACGCTATTATGGACATTATGTTTGAGACGGATAAGGACATCAAAAAGGTCGGTCTTCTCTATGATGTAGGTCAGGATGCTTCAACTACCGCTATCAAGGACGCAAAGGCTTATCTCGACAAGAAAGGCATTGGCTATGTTGAGCGTACGGGAACAACAGCAGACGAAGTAACTCTTGCGGCTCAGGCTCTTGTTACAGACGGCGTTGACGCAGTATTCACTCCGACCGATAACACGATAATGAAATCCGAGCTTGCGATCTATGAGATCTTCGCAAAGGCAGGTATTCCCCACTATGCAGGTGCTGACTCCTTCGCACTCAACGGTGCTTTCCTCGGCTTCGGCGTTGATTACATCAACCTCGGTAAGGAAACGGCGAATATGGTAGCCGAAATCCTCCTTGACGGCAAAAATCCTGCCGACACACCGGTCCGCACCTTTGATAACGGTACTGCAACGATCAATACCGATATCTGCGCTCAGCTCGGTCTGAACTATGACGATATCGCCGCAAAGATCGCACCTCATTGCACAAAGGTAGAAAAGATCACGACCGCTGAAACATTTGACGGTCAGAAATAAACCGAAAGGAACTTTAATATGTCGCTGGGTTCTGTTTTAACACTTCTTCAAACCGCATCGGAGCTGGGACTTATCAGTGCGCTGACTGTTCTTGCACTCTATCTCAGCTATTCAATGCTCAATGTATGCGACTTATCAACCGACGGCTGCTTCACTCTCGGGGCAACCGTCGGTGCCGTCGTTACAATATCGGGACACCCGTTTCTTGCAATTCCTGCCGCAATGGCAGCAGGTATTACTTCGGGCTTTATAACCGCATTTCTTCAAACGAAAATGGGCGTCAACAGCCTGCTGGCAGGTATTATTGTCAATACGGCTCTGTATTCCGTAAATATTGCCGTGATGGGTAACTCGTCCATACTCAATATGAACAAGTGCGAAACCGTGTTCACCAAGATGCTTGCCGTTGTCAAAAACACTCCGTTTATGGAGCAGTATAAGCTGATCGTGGCGGCAATAGCGGTTATCGCTGTCGGAGTTTTGCTGGCTCTTTTCCTGAGGACGAAGCTCGGACTTGCGATCCGTGCAACGGGTAACAATCCCGATATGGTGCGCTCATCGTCGATCAATCCCGTTTTCACAACGATAGTCGGTCTCTGCATTGCAAACTCGTTCACGGCTCTTTCGGGCTGTCTGCTTGCCCAGTCGCAGAAATCGGTCAATATTGATATCGGTACGGGTATGGTTACGATCGCACTCGCCTCTCTGCTTATAGGAAATGTGTTCCTCGGCAGAAGAAAAATTCCGCTTCAGATTGTCGGAATGGTGCTCGGCGCATTTGTGTTCCGCCTTGTTTACACAGTCGCTCTGAGATTTGATATGCCGGCATTTATGCTGAAATTTGTATCCTCGGTAATCGTCATTGCGGCGATCTCGATTCCTTACCTCAAAACAAAATTCCCTCTTTTCAAGCGCAGACTTGAACAGCGTTTCGGAAGGAGGACTGCGTGATGCTGAATATTTCTCACATTTCAAAGACCTTTAATCCCGGAACAACGGATGCAAAAAAGGCGCTTGACGACCTTTCGCTTGACGTCAACAAGGGAGATTTTATAACTGTTATCGGAGCAAACGGCGCAGGCAAATCTACGCTGTTTAACGCTATTGCAGGCAGTTTTATAACGGACAGCGGTAAAATTGAGCTGAACGGCAAGGATATTTCCCTTATGCCCGAACACAAGAGGGCGAAGAAGATCGGCAGACTTTTTCAGGATCCCATGCGCGGAAGCGCACCAGGAATGACCGTCGAAGAAAATCTTGCCCTTGCGGCAGGCAGGGGAGGCTGGCTGAGTCATGTTTCAAAGGCGGACAAAAAAGCGTTCCGTGAGCGTGTTGCAATGCTTGATATGGGATTGGAAAACAGAATGAATCAACCTGTCGGACTGCTCTCGGGCGGACAGCGACAGGCTCTGACGCTTATGATGGCAACGTTCGATCCTCCGGAGCTGCTCCTGCTTGACGAGCATACGGCGGCTCTTGATCCTGCGACAGCGGAAAAGGTGCTCTCGCTGACCGAGACCATCGTTGCGGAGAATAATCTGACCTGTATGATGATAACTCACAATATGCAGTCGGCACTCGACCTCGGCAACCGAACGATAATGATGAACGAGGGCAGGATAATTATGGACGCTTCAGGCGAGGAAAGAAAATCGCTGACGGTCGCCGACCTGCTTATGAAGTTCAGAGAAGCCGCCGGCAAGGACCTCAACAACGACAGAATGTTGCTGATTTAAATAACAAAATTTTAGCAGACATAAAGATATTTACAAACAACTGCAAGCCGTCCGAAAGGATAGCTTGCAGTTTTTAGATTTTAGATATTAGACTTTAGACGATTAAAATTTATAGTTTGCACAAGCTAAACAAGGCTTCCCCTTGAGGGGAAGCTCCGCCGCAGGCGGTGATGAGGTGGAGTAAGT
>JAXJRE010000161.1:0-2688 GCA_036310785.1 Acutalibacteraceae bacterium | reverse complement strand
GAACGTTCACACCGTCGCATACAAAAGTGACCGCTCGGCTCTGAGGCTTGAAGTTCATCTCAGCCTTTTCGGGAATCAAAACACTTTCCGAAAAGCGATGAACCGCACATTCGATAAAGCTCTGAAATCGCCTTACAGCGTCAGCTTTGACGGAGTGGAGTTCTTCACCCTTGATCCTACGGATCACTATCTGTTTTTACTTTTTCACTATCTCAAACATTTTATGACCACCGGCGCAGGAATCCGCCATATTGCGGATCTCGCCGTGTTCGGAAATAAATATAAGGAAAGCATCGACTTTCCCTCGGTTGAAAAAAAGCTCACCGAGTTTATTGACGGTTCGTTTTATGCGGATACCGTTGCCTTGATGAAGCTTTTGGGCGGCGAAGAGGAAACCTCCTTTTCTGCTCTCAGCCGTGAAGCTCTCTGCGCCGATCTGTTGGATGGAGGAACCTTCGGATTCGACGACAGAAAAATTACCTATGCAAGCACCTTTATTTTTTCAAAGACCGGAGGAAGCCGATTTGCGCTGATGCGTTCCGTCTTCCCCTCCTATTCCCTGATGTCTTCGATGTATCCCGAGCTGTACGACAAGCCGTGGAAGCTGCCGTCGCTCTACTGCAAAAGAATCGCAAGGTACGTTAAAACAAAAAGAGAGCCGGAGCTTGAAAGGGATGCAATAAAAAAAGGTAATGCAAGAATTAATCTGATAAAAAATTACGGATTAAAAAGAAAATAGGATTTTCTCAGCAAAGGGGATGTTTATATGAAAATACCTTTTTCTCCACCGGATATGACCGACGCTGAAATAGAGGAGGTTATATCTGCAATAAAATCCGGCTGGATAACAACAGGACCTAAGACAAAAGAATTGGAAAAACAGGTTGCTTCTTTATGTAAAACCGAAAGGGCTGTTTGTTTATCGTCCCAGACCGCAAGCGCAGAAACTGCTCTGCGTATTCTCGGCATCGGTGAGGGCGACGAGGTTATTGTTCCGGCATATACCTACACGGCAACCGCTTCGGTCGTCTGCCACCTCGGAGCAAAGCTCGTCTTTGTTGACAGCCAGCCCGACTCGGTTGAAATGGACTATGACGCCGTTGAAAAGGCGATAACACCTAACACAAAAATTATTGTTCCCGTCGATCTCGGCGGCGTTCCCTGTGACTACGACCGTATCTTTTCGATAGTCGAAAAGAAAAAGGAGCTTTTTAAGCCGTCAAATGAGCTTCAGGCGAATTACGGCAGAATAATCATATGCGCCGATGCCGCTCATGCTTTCGGCTCGTCGTGGAAAGGTCAGCCTATCGGCTCTGTCGCAGACTTTACTTCGTTCTCGTTCCACGCAGTTAAAAACTTCACGACCGCAGAGGGTGGCGCATTGACGTGGAAAAAGCGTGACGGAATTGACTCGGAGGAGATATACAAAACGGCTCAGCTTCTCTCTCTGCACGGTCAGTCAAAGGACGCTCTCAACAAGGTTAAGCTCGGAGCCTGGGAATACGACATTCTCGGCCCGTGGTACAAATGCAATATGACCGATATTCAGGCGGCTATCGGCTTGGCACAGTTCCGCCGCTACCCTGAGCTTCTTCAAAAAAGAAAGACGATCATCGAACGGTACGACGCCGCATTAAAGCCTTTGGGTATCCACACGCTCGCTCACTACACTCAGGAGCATATTTCATCGGGACACCTCTACATTACACGAGTATTCCGCAAGAACGGCGAACCGATCACCGACGAGGAACGCCGTGAGATCATTGTCAAAATGGCAGAAAAAGGTATTGCGACAAACGTTCACTACAAGCCCCTGCCGATGATGACAGGATACCGCAAGCTCGGCTTTGACATAGCGGATTATCCGAACGCCTATCAGCTATATTCAAATGAGATCACCCTGCCTCTTTTCAGCCGTCTGACTGACGATGAAGTGGATTACATAATTGAAAATTACAGTGAAATATTGAGGGATTATATTTAAAATGATTAGCGGAAAATACGTTGAAATCAGGGGTATTGTAAAGGAAGACGCCCCCTTAATATACGAATGGGTAAACAGAGAAGATCTGCGTGATCTGACAGGAACGCTTTATCCTGTTTCGGAATACGAGCATGAAAAATGGATACAGAACGTAACGCTCGCTCAGGATAAAAAGCTTTTCGCAGTTTATCGGGGCAACAGATGTATCGGCACGATCGGACTTAAATTCATCGACCATGTCAACAGCAATGCGGAGCTGTTCATCAGTCTCGGTGACACAAGCATTCCCGGCATCGGAACGGACGCCGTTTCAACCCTTGTTGACTACTGCTTCACTCATCTGAATTTTCACAAGATATATCTGCACGTTTTTGAATCCAACAAAAGGGCAATTTCCTGCTACAAAAACGCAGGCTTCACCGTTGAGGGAGAATTAAAAGATCAGCATTTCTCCAACGGCACTTACGAAAGCGTTCTTATAATGAGCAAAATACGTTCCCTCTAAGCTTTGACTTTCACGGCATAATCCAAAACAGATGGGAGCATATTTATGGCAAATAATTCAAAACTATCCGGAAGCTTGGGTTTCCGATTTGTTAAACGAACTTTTGATATCGTATGTTCACTCTTGTTGATGATTCCCCTGCTCCTTATTATCGGAGCTTCGGCGGTGTTCATTAAAGCGGAGGACGGCGGCCCGGTGT
>JAXJRE010000160.1:0-2077 GCA_036310785.1 Acutalibacteraceae bacterium | reverse complement strand
GCAGTATTTTTGTCGGTTAGAATTGGGCACAAAAGCCGCTTTGCACTCGGCGCAATGATAAGTACGCTGTCTGAAAATCTCCGCATGCAGTTCCTTGTCGGCAGGTAAAACCGCATTACGAAAATACTTGCATATCAGGGAAAGCGAAATCATCTGCACGCAAACGCAGCCGTCACCCTCGTCCAACGGCAGACAGTTGCCGTTATCGTAATTGGCACAAAGCCTGCGAATCAGACGGTTACAGCGTGTCCGCTGTGACGGGGTAAGCTCTATTCTGTTAGGCACCGGACTTCACCTCCCTTCGCTCCTCGGTCACGAAATTGATTACGCTGACCTTCGGAATTTTGAGTGATGATCCGATTTTGACCGCCTGTATTTCGCCGTCGTTAATCAGCTTATAGGCAAGGTGTCGGCTGACGCCGAGCATTACTTGGAGCTGTTTGACGGTTACAATGTCCGGATAATTCGGGAACATCATTTGATATAGCTCTTTGAGCTCTGTTTTTTTCATAGCATTCATTCCTCCTTTACAGCTATGTAAAATCGAATATCGGCCGAGGAATCTCTTGCCGCCGATATCCGCCGCCGTTTTACCCGAATGTCGTTTTTACTATCCCTGCCCCCATCTCGGCGGCGTTGCTTCGCTCTCGTCGCCTCCGACTGTCATCGCAAAGTCATATCCCATTCGGACGGTCATTCAATTGTCAAGGTGCATAGAGGGATTACTCATTCAGCCTCAAAACCGTTTTGAAGCTGAATCAAAAGTCCTCTCACTATTCAATTGGGAAATTTTCAAGTGATAATAAAAAACTTTTTTGTTTCAAACCCCTTCACTAGTTCCGAATTGGGTCGGTCGTTTTGGCAGGCTTTTTTCGAAAAAACTTTTTGCTCAAAACACGAAAACCGCTGAAAAGCCTGATAAACAGGGCGTTTTCAGCGGTAAAATTTTTTTGAATTTTTTCTTCTTTGATTGCAAAAAGGCAGAAAATCGGTTATAATTACAGAAAAGGTCAACTTATGATATGATAGGTGATGAAATGTATTTTTCCGATTTTGCGTACACTTTACAGAATATTTCTGCGGATGAAAAGGCGGTATTTGTATCAGGTCAGCCAGGTTCGGGCAAGACCTTTGCGGCGCTTCAATTTTGTACCGAGCATAAAGAAAGTTTGTATTTTGCTTTCAAAAATCTTGATACTGTTTTTGCACTTCGGGTGTTCTGCAATGCTCATACCGAGATATTCGGCGGCTGTGAAAGCTGGAACGACTTTTTCGGTCGCTTAAAGAATTACGGCAATAAAAAACACCCGCTTGTCTTTTTTGACAAGGCAGGTGAACGGAATGATAAAGATGATTTTTATGAGGCGCTCAATAGTTTTTTAGAATCGGACAGCAAAACAACGGTTGTATTGCTCGGCAGACCGTGGGAAACGCCGCCTATCACTTGTCGGGAGGTAGAAATCAACTACTTTTCAATGCCGCAGCTTGCGGATGTCTGCTCACTGGCGGATGAAACGGCAGCGAAACTCTACTGCTTAACCGGTGCAATCCCGTCATTGCTTTCTTTATACAATAATGAACTGTCCTTTGAGGATAATGTGAGAGCTTTTCTGCGCACCGATTCTCCCTTTTATCGTTTGGCGGTGAGTTGGATGACTGAATGCTTTCGCACTCCCGAAAGCTACAACACCCTGCTCTATGCAATGGCAAACGGCTATAACCGCATCGGCGAGATAGCGAAATTCTCGGGCTTTCCGAAAAACAAATGCGACAAATACATAAAAGTACTGATAGAACACGGGTTAGTTATAAAAGCTCCCGGCGAAAACGGACACACAAAATATCTTCCCGCTAACAGTTATTTAACCCTGTGGTATAAGTGCTTGCTGACTGCTGTGCCCAACTCCGACGGAAGCTTTGGTGAGGATGTTTTCAGTCGGTTTATGCAAGTTTTCAATGACGAGCTGATGGCGGATTTTTATAAAGATATGTGCGACTATTGGCTGGAGAAAAACATTAACTCCATTTCAACCGAGTACATCGACACCAAAAATTCAAGCTATCATAACGTCAAGGT
>JAXJRE010000159.1:0-6733 GCA_036310785.1 Acutalibacteraceae bacterium | reverse complement strand
CCTTAGACATAGAAAACTTACAAGCCTTCCCCTTGAGGGGAAGGTGCCGAGGAACGAGGCGGATGAGGTGTAATTATTAAAAAATCAAGTCAAAATAAAAATATATCAAACTTGCTCCACCTCATCACCGCCTTTGGCGGAGCTTCCCCTCAAGGGGAAGCCTTGTAAAGTTTGTGCAAACTATTAATTTTAATCATCTAACATCTAAAATCTAATGTCTGATTTTTGACAAAGTAATAGAAAAAACCAACCGGTTGACTTCACGGTCAGCCGGTTGATTTCAGTTCATAATATATTCCGAATTGAACAGATCGTAGATAGCCTGATTAAGGTTTTTGTTTTCGGGTTTTTGAAGTAAAGGATCGTCGGTTAATATCTCTCTTGCGAAGCGGTGCGCCTCGGTCAGCAGTGCCGAATCCGTCAGCGATGCCATCTTCATATTCGGCAGTCCGTGCTGTCGTGCGCCGAAGAAGTCGCCCGGTCCGCGCATTTTCAAATCCTCGTCGGCGATTTTAAAGCCGTCGGTCGTCTTTGTCATTATTTCCATTCGCTTTTTTGCGGTTGCGGTTTTTGCGTCCGAGATGAGAATACAGGTGGATTTATACTGACCTCTGCCGATTCGTCCTCTGAGCTGGTGAAGCTGTGAAAGACCGAAACGCTCTGCGTTTTCTATCACCATAATTACGGCATTAGGCACATCCACTCCGACCTCGATAACCGTCGTTGCAACGAGAAGCTTTATTTCTCCCGACACAAATCGGGACATAACATCTTCTTTCTGCTTGGGCTTCAGCTTGCCGTGAAGCAGACCGACCTCGTAGCCGCTGAAAAATCCCTTTGAAAGGTTTTCGGCATAGCTTTGCGCCGAGGCGATATCCTCATCGTTTTCCTCAACAAGCGGACAGACAATATATCCCTGCCTGCCCTCGTCAAGGTGCTTCCTGACATATCCGAAAGCCCTCGCCCTCAGCTTGCCCGTGACGTAATAGGTCTCGATCGGCTGCCTGCCCGGCGGAAGCTCATCGAGCACGGAAACATCAAGGTCGCCGTACAGCATAAGCGCAAGCGTTCTCGGAATGGGTGTTGCCGACATAACGAGGGTGTGCGGATTACTGCCCTTTTTGCTCAGAGCCGCCCTGTGCTTCACTCCGAAACGGTGCTGTTCGTCCGTTATCACAAGTCCGAGAGAACGAAATTCCACATCGTCCTGAATGAGAGCGTGAGTGCCGATTATCAGGTCGGCTTCACCGTCCTTTAATCTCTGCTTAATTGCTCTTTTTTGAGCCGCCGTGACCGATCCTGTCAAAAGCTCAACCCTGATATTCGTTTTTTCAAAGAATTTGCGGCAGGTGTGATAGTGCTGTTGAGCGAGTATCTCGGTAGGAGCCATAAAGGCGCATTGATAGCCGTTCTTGACTATTGTATAAATGAGAGCCGCCGCAACCGCCGTTTTGCCCGATCCCACATCGCCCTGCAAAAGACGGTTCATCGTGACCTGCGACGTCATCTGACTTACGCTCTCTCTTACCGCACGCTTCTGCGCTCCTGTCATTTCAAATGGGAGAAGCCGCATAAATTCCTGCGTATAATCCTGACCGACAACTACGGGAGTTGTCTCCTTTCGGTTGCCCTTGAGTTTCATCAGTCCGAGCTGGAAGATGAAAAGCTCTTCAAAAATAATTCTGCGCCTTGCTTCGTTGAGCATATCCTCACTGCTCGGAATATGCAGTTCACGGATCGCCTTGTTGATCTCCATAAGGCAGAGCTTATCCCTGAGACTTTGCGGCAGGGGATCGGTGTAATGATCGTTTCCCGAAGAAAAAACCTGCCTGATAAGCTTTTCAATGTATTTTGAATTAATCCCTGCCGTCAGGCTGTAAATCGGATGTATGCGAAGTCCGCTCGAAGCCTTTTCGATAAGCGGAGAGGACATTTCACGGCGATGAAAATTGCCGCCGACCTTGCCGTAAAACAGATATTCTTCGCCTGCCTCAAGGCTCTCTGCTGTATATTTGCTGTTGAATATTGTGATATTCAGGAGTGATTCGCCGTCGGTTGCAACGGTTTTGTAAATCGTCATCGCCTTGCTCACTCTTGCTCCGACAGGCTTGTGATCGACTGTTGCCCTGATACAGCATGGCTCGTCAAAGGGTGCGGAGGCAATGCTTTCGGTCTTACTCCAGTCGGTGTATTCCCTCGGATAATAGCGCAGAAGATCGCCGACGGTGAAGATACCGAGCTTGCCGAGCAGCTTAGCCCTCTTTTCACCGACGCCCTTGAGATATTGAATATTGGTGGAAATATCCATTTACTGCGCCGTCCATTCGTCTATATTGGCAAATCCGTCGTCCGGATTGGTGACGATATCGGTCTTAATATTATCCGATTTTACGGCAATTCCCTGCCTGAAAGCGATCGGAATGAAGGGAAGATCATCGGAAAAAGCGTCGATAAACTGCTGAATTTCCGCATTGCCGCCGATGTAATCCGAATAGATATTTGCCGTTTTTGATTTTTGGTTGATTCCGTATCTCAGTCCTCCGTCCTCGGAGAAAAACTTTGAAAGATTGAAGCTGTTTGAAAGCTCGGTCTCACCGATATAAAGGTCAAAGCTTTCGTTTTCAACCGCTATAAGATAATCGGAAAATGAGTATTCCCTGATAGTGACGATGATGCCGATTTTTGCAAGCGACTGCTGAATTCCTCTTGCGAGCGAGCGACGGAAGTCATTTTCGCTGTTTACAAGCAGGGTGACGTTGAGCGACTTATCCTCGGAATATCTTGCGCCCGTATCGCCGACCTTTGAATAGCCTACGCTTTCAAGCAGTTCAACTGCGCTGTCCGTCTTGTTTTTGAGAGTGGGAACGGTGCAGTTTTTCAGCTTGTAAAATGACGGGTGGAAGGGGAGCGAGGTCGCAACCGCACAGCCTGCATATGAATCGGAGGCAAGCACGCTCCTGTCAAGCGCAAGGGCAATCGCACGGCGTACCTTGGGCTCGGAAAGAACGCTGTTGCCTGAATTAACTCCGAGATATACGAAATTAGTCAGCTCTATCTTACTGCTGATTTTGCTGAATTTTGCGTATTTTCCGTCGCTGAAGCTGTCGCAGTAGTAATCTATACGCTGAAGATTGAAAAGGCTCTGAAGACCTTCCGTGTCCGCAACGTCGGTAAGCCCGATCTTCGCATAGCTCGGAGTGTAGCCGCCCAGCCGCTGAGCGTTATATTGCAGATACTTTGTTTCGGAATTTGAAACAAAGGTGTAGCGTCCGCTTCCGATCGGCAGCTTTGTCTGAGAGCTGTTGTTCTCGTTGTCCTCGTCGTCTTCGCTGTCGCCCTCGTCCGTCTTTTTATCCGAGAGTTCTTTGATAATCGGGAATGTGAGATTGGCGGTTTCACCGCTGTCAGCTGATTTAAGGGTGAAAACAACATTGTAAATACCGTCTACGGAAGCCTGTTCGATGTTTCCGAGTAAGGCTATGTATGCCGTGCTTTCCTTGGCACGGTTAAAGGAATAGACAACATCGGCTGAGGTCAGAGCCGATCCGTCCGTGAATTTCAGACCGCTCTTAATCGTAACGGTGAGCTTGTTGTCTGAAAGCTTGCTCTCTTTTGCGATTACGCCGACGGCGCCGAAGCCTGAATTGACCGTGTAAAGCGGATCGAACAGCAGGCTTGCAACATATCTGTTCATTGTTTCTTCGGTGCTGAACGGATCAAGCGAGTCCGTTCTCATATACGGGATAGTGAAGCCTATTTCATCCTTAGGAGTCGGCTGAGTTTGCTTGCCGAGATTGGAGATAGAGTCGATAACCGATTTGCCGTCCTTGCATCCGCAGAGCGAAAAAAGAATTGCAAGGCAGAGCATTGCGGCAACCGCTTTTCTTATATATTTCATTATGGCATTAACTCCCTTACGGTTATTGTTTGGACGCTTTCGGTAAGACCTGTGCTTTCGTTTATTTCAAAAACACAGCCGTTGACGGAGATTTCGCTCTCTTTTGCCTGATACAAAGTCGGCATGCCTGTTTTCAGCGATCTGATAATACACGCCGGCTCAATTCCGAGGACGGAGTTTTCGGCTCCGCACATTCCGAGATCGGTTATATATCCCGTTCCTTTCGGTAAAATCTGAGCGTCGGCCGTCATGACATGGGTATGAGTTCCGAACAGAGCGGAAACACGTCCGTCGGCATAGAAGCCCAAAGCCCGTTTTTCTCCCGTTGCTTCGGCATGAAAGTCAACTATCTTGATTTTGCAGTCCTCTACCTCCATGAGCGCCCTGTCAAGAGCGTCAAAGGGATTTGCATTATTCGGGTTTAAAAAAGCCGTTCCGATGAGATTGATTACTCCGATGCGGTATTTTCCCATGTCTATCATTCCGACGCCCTTTCCCGGGCAGGAGGGGTGCATATTATACGGGCGGATAACGCAGTCGTGTTCATCGAGATAATCGTAAATTCCCTTGCGCTTAAAAACGTGGTTGCCCGTTGTTATCAGGTCAACGCCTGCCGACAAAAGACAGTCCGCAGAGTCGGGAAGTATGCCGTTGCCCTTTGCGGAGTTCTCTCCGTTTGCAATACATACATCTATACCGTATTCCCTTTTTATCTTAGGCAAATTATGAAGAAGCGCGCGACAGCCGCCCTCGCTTACAACGTCGCCCAAAGCAAGTAATTTCATACGATCCAACTTTCTATATTCCGATAATATATCATATATTATATCAAAGAGAATATAATTTGTACAGAAAAATTGAAATAAATATTGACAGATTTATTTTTTAATAATATTATTAAGACAGTGATTGTTGCAAAAATCGCCTTTAGCGTCGCTTGCACGGTCAAAAAATAAGGTAAGGGAGAATTTATTCCTATGAAAAAAATTAAAAAAATACTCGCTGTTATTCTTGTTGCGCTTATGATGATCGGTTTTTCCGCAATTTCATCTTCGGCTGCGGAAAGCGTACCTCAGTTCAGCTATATGATCAAATCGCAGAACGATTCCTCAGTCGTTCTGGAGTTCTCATATGACGGCGGCGGCTTCAATTCGTTTGACGTTCAGTTCGTTGCGCTCTCAGATAACATCGGAAGCTGTAAGGCGATAGCTAAGACAACCGATTTCAAAAATCTCTGCATGGAGTACGGTGATCAGTATTATATTGTTTCCTCTGCGCTCAATCCTCTGACGGCGATGTTCTCAATCGCCTCCACCAAAACCTTTGACAGAGCAACCTCGATTTGTGAAGTTACATTTGAGAAAAAGACTTCTGCACAGGTAACCTCAAAGGATTTCAGAATTAAGTTTTCAAGCTGTGTTATCACGAACGGTGACGTGAATACCGACGTAACCTCAAAGGTCGTTGTAGTCAGAAGTGACGCAGGATTTATTAAATTTGACAGCGATTCTATCAGCGCAAATTACAAGAGCAGTAAGAAGATCGGTTACCAGTCAAATTACTCAGTCGATCAGATCAAGTGGGAATCCTCAAATGAAAAGGTTGCGACTGTTGACGATCAGGGCAATGTCAAGATGACAGGCACGGGTACGGCAACGATTAAGGCAACGGGCTATGACGGCGAAGGCTCCGCCGAATGTAAGGTTACTGTCAATTATTCTGCAGGTCAGTGGATTATCATTATAGTCCTTTTCGGCTGGATTTGGTATATTTAAATTATAATAATATAATAAAAAATCAATTCGCCCCGTTTGTTGTTTTTGTAACAAACGGGGCGAATTTAATTTACCACTGCATTGTGACTTCTTCTTTTTCGTATTTTGAAGTGTATTTCTCCTGATAATAGTTTTCAAGTGAAACCGAAAGCTTTCCGTCAGGGGACAGGGTGATTACGGTACAGCCTCTTTGAGCTCCTTTTTTGTTCAGATCGATGTACGCAAGGTAATCAATGCTCATTCCGTAAGTAAGGCGAATACCCTTGTATTCGAGTGAGGCATTGTTTATATGGTCATGACCGCAGAAAATTCCTTTTGTTGACCCGAGCTCAAGCATCATTTCAAACATGTTGTCAGGATATATTCCGCAGTAGGATTTTTCATCACTCTCGTGATACCATCCGTCAAAGTATTTCACGTTTTCGGTATCCTGATAGTTGTTCTCCTTAAACTCATTCCATGCCATTCCGTATTCTTCAAGCGGAATATGGAAGAATGCGAGGGAAGAAAACATCGGACATTTGGGGTCAATAGCCTTGTTTTGTGCATCTATAGAAAGCACAGAGTCCTTGTACCACTGAATTTGATTTTCGTGAATGTTATCGTATTTCCACTGAATACCGAGAATATCTCCATCGATGTAATCGTGCGAATCTAACATAAAGAAAGCGTTTTTAACAAGTCCATTGGAATTTTTGACCTTGATTATATGGTTGCCGTAGCCGTCAACATCCTCCGGTCCCTCCTGATAGAGAGAATATTTAAGATCAGGATCAGCCCAAAGATCGGAAATCTGATGTCTTGTGTGTGCCGTATGCCTCGGAATCGTGATTGCCGAAGCATACCGTATAATAAACACCGAGCTTTTCCATAAGAGTGATGAGAAGCTTTGTCGAGATCTCGTTGTTAAATGTTCCGGCTTGGAACGGCACAGGATAAACCATATCTCCCGTAAGAACAACCAGGTCGGGCTTTTCAGCCGTAATCATAGCGGCAACGGCGTTCATGGCTTTGGCATCTTTTTTAAGTGAGAACAAGCCGCCGCCGATGTGAATATCTG
>JAXJRE010000158.1:0-1445 GCA_036310785.1 Acutalibacteraceae bacterium | reverse complement strand
TATCTCAGCGGAATAATCAGATTGCCGTCCTCGGTATATGCCATATTGTTGTTCCAGTATGAGCCTTTGCGAATTGAGGAAGCGTCGCCGTATGTATAGTGTCCCGACCATACGCTGCGGTCAAGCTCGCCGTCAAATTCATCCTCAAAGGTCATTCTGAACTTTGAAAGATCAATCTTTTTCGTCGGATCAGGAATTGTCGGCTGATTTAATTCAAGAGCAAACATAGAGATAAAAGTGATAATAACCGAAAGAAGTTTACAGAAAATCGCTTTCACGGGAAATCCCCCTTTTTCTTTTAATATAACATATCCGAAAAAAGTTTTCAATATTTATACAGAAAAACCGCCAAATTACCTGATTGCAATTCAGCGGTTGCTTTTTTATACCTTGTATTTCTCCGCAAAATAGCGGTAGCTTGTCTCAAAGCTCTTGTCGTTGTGCTTGAAGTTGCTGAGAGTTTCGTGAAGATTGAGGTTGTGATCTGCGGTGTCGATAACACAGCCTGCAATATTGGAGCAATGATCGGAAACACGCTCAAAGTTAGTCAGAATATCCGACCAGATGAAGCCCATTTCAATTCCGCACTCGCCGTTTCTCATACGCTTGACATGGTTTGTTCTGAGTATCTCCTTGATGTCGTCAATAACCTGCTCAAGAGGCTCAACACAGCTCGCCTTTTCACGGTCATTGTTGACGAAAGCGTCAATCGCAAGCTCCAGAATTTCGCTGACCGCCGAGGAAATAACCGAAAATTCATTTGCCGCATCGTCTGAGAAAACAAGCTTCTTGTCCTTTAGCTCCTCTGCCGATTCAATTAGATTGACAGCGTGGTCGGAAATTCGTTCAAAATCACCTAAAAGCTTTAACAGCATTGTAGCCTGCTCGCTGTCGCTGTCCGAAAGATGCTCCGCACCGATTTTGACAAGATAAGTCGCCAAAATATCCTCGTAATGGTCACAGGCATTTTCGTTTTTCCTGACATTTTCGGCAAGCTCCGCAGAAAAGTCCTTTATCGAGCTTATACTGTTGCAAAGAGCCTCTCTTGCAAATTTTGCCATCTCGGTCTCCTGGGCTCGGCACTGCTGGAGAGCAAGAGTCGGAGTGAATAGGAGTCTCTCGTCCAGCTCGACATCCTCCTCGACCGTATCCGAATCGGGAACGAGCTTACAGACAAGCTTTTCAAGCGCTCCCGAAAGAGGCAGGAAAAGGGCGGTATTGAGCACCTTGAAGCCTGTGTTAATGATAGCGATGCTGACAAAGGTTGCCGAAGAATCAAGGATTGCCGGCTTGAAAATCGCCTTGATTATCCAATAGACCGAAACCCAGATTATTGAGCCCATTGCATTTATCAAAAGGTGGGTAACAGCGGCTCGCTTAGCTTCTCTCTTTGCTCCGATGCCCGAAAACATTGCAGTTACGCAGGTGCCGATACCGTCACCCAT
>JAXJRE010000157.1:0-2399 GCA_036310785.1 Acutalibacteraceae bacterium | reverse complement strand
CGGTGTCGGACAAATGAAGTCAGCCTCAAATATTATTTTCCGTTGTCCTGTGCGTCGCCGTAACGGGGGAGTGACTTATCGGAATATACCGAAGTGAAGCTGTCGTCGGAAAGCACCCTTGAAGCAATTTCAAGCGCTGTGTCGTTATAGGCGGTATTGTCATGCTGTTGATTTCTGAAATACCAAACCCTGTCGGGCAAAAGGCTTGTTGAAGCGTCAACTGTTCCGTCGGGTGATATGAAATTGCCGTCCGGCTCTTTACCGAGCTTTTGACCGAGAGGAGCGGCAGTCGCACCCATTGAAGCGGATTCAACATTGATCATGGAATCTGAGCTTGCTGTGTCGGCGGAGGCAATAGGTAGGAGCTGAAGATTGTAACCGACAACGGCGAAGAAATCGACTCCCTCGGAGTTTAACTGCATCATATGTTCGGGAAACTTCTTTTGCGCCTTATAGAAGCGGTCGGTTTTTGATCTCAGAACAGCGTATTTTTCTTCGCCGAGATTTTTTGCGGCAAGTGCTTCGTATTCTGTCGGCGGAACGGTACTCCACAGCGACGGGCAATGTATAATTGCGGTATCAACAAGCCCCTTCATTGCGCTGAGCATCATTTCACTGCTGACTTTTCGAGGCAAAAGAGAGAGGATTTTTTTGAGCATTTCGGAAACTTTTCTCGGGAACAGAAATTCGATGAGCGAGATCGCCTTGTCGGGATTGATATTCAGCTTCATTAGGTCGGAAATTACGGGAGTGCCCTGCAATGCGGCGACGAAATACATAACCCTTTTAATATCGTTCTGATGGCCGTATGCATCGAAATAAGCAATAGATACGGCGCCGCCCATGCTGACCGGAACGAGATTGACCTTGTCGCAGTTATGCTCTTTTTTTACCTGCTGAATAAAATCGTTGAGCATCGCCGCTGTTTCGTAAGGCTCGCCGAAAGAGTTATATGAGAAGAAATAGAGCTTATCCTCTCCGATTATTTTACCGAGCCTTTGCATCGGCACCATACGGTATATGTAATTCCGATCATCCTCGGTGCAGTCTGCAATGCTTTGCGGATAGTCAACGACACGGATAGGATTTTTCATCGTGCCGTCATCGTTTGTAGCAATCGGATCGACAATTTCCGACACGATTGAAGCCATTTTCTTTGAAAGTCCGAGATCGTTTCTGAGAATAACGGATCTGATGAACGGATATTTCAGCTTACGGACTACCGAATCTGTGTCGATGTCAAGCTGCCAAGCCATTTTCAGTTTACTTCCGTTCTCGTCAAGCAACTCGATCTTTGACTGACCTATACCGGGGATAATGATACACGGAGTGTATTTCTGTTCCATATTTCTGCCTCGTTTCAAGCTTTATGTCAAGATAATATCATTTAATCGGCGAAAAATCAATTTAAAATGATATTATTTGTGAAATATTATTATATTCTTAAATTTTTGTTGAAGATTTTATACGAATATGATAAAATGAAAAAACTCCTATTCTTATTATTGAGGCACTTTTATTGTTTTTAAAAGCTATAGCAAAAGAGGTAAAAATTAATTAATTATAATTTTCCAAATGATTATTTGTTTACAAAACCTTTAATTATGGGACATTGATACATATAAAAGAACCGAGTTTAAAATGAAAGCTCGGTTCTTATTGTTTATGAACATGAATAAAAGTATTTTTAAAATTATTCTTCTATGCAGTCTATTTTCATTTGCTCGGGCTCGTCGGCCTTTTCGGCAAGGCTTTTCTTGTAATATGCGGTGTCGGGAATGAAATATTCTCCGATGCGGAAATCAATATTTGCCTTTCTTGCCTGAACTAATTGATAACCTCTTTTTATACGGTACAGCTTGCCGTCTTTTTTGAAATAAGCACCCGTCTGATGAAAGCGGAAAGGCACATTTTTCTCAACGCATTGACGCCGTAAATCGAGTATCCAATCGTAGTCGCACGGTCTTGCCTCAACGCCCGATTCGCCGCCCGTTGAAACCTCTTCGATCGTTTCGTCAAGATAGGCGGAAAGGTCAATATGCTCAAGCAGGGGAGAGGCGATTATCGACTTGTGTTTGATCGGAAGCGATTTAAAAATCGGAAGTCTGAAATCGGCTCTGTCCTGATTTTCAACGGTACAGCCGACAAGAACATTGTCGTAGCCGTCGCCCCAGTCATCGGGAATACAATCCATAAAACGGTCAATTCGTTTAGTAAAAAAATAGAACCAGCAGTCGCTTCGCTCCTTAATCATTTTCCAACATTCGTCACGCCACCCGTCTGCGTCCTCCAGCAGAAAATCAGAGGTAAAACAAGTGAAAACAATCTTGCCCGACGGAATTTTGTATGTTCCGTCTCTTTTCTTTTTTACGGGCAGATCGAACGAACGGTTTTTCTTG